>CAZZJD010000030.1:0-11066 GCA_964654305.1 uncultured Chitinophagaceae bacterium | reverse complement strand
GATATTGGCTGCCAGGATAAACAATACCTTATTCATTCTAAATAAGATAGAAAGCGGAACTCCAACCAAAAGTTGGAATCCCCAAATAGGAACTATGCCCATAAAAATTCCAAATCCAATAGATATGGCCTTATTTAAGTTAGATTCATGAGGCTTGATCGCTTCTTCTTTGATAGCTTGCAAGCTGGCCTTGGAAATTATTTTTCTAGGATAAAAAAACAATAAAGCATATAAAACCAATATTGAATTCAGTACACTTATTCTGAAAAAATCTCTCCCTGGCCTGAAGTGAGATACCCGTTCATTTTTATCATAGAGTACTTTTATAGGAAGCGAAATGAATCCTATGTTTTTCCAGGCGCTCCTGACAATGATCTCGACTTCAAATTCAAATTTATTTGTAAAAAGCCGCATCTTTTTAAGATGTGCCAATGGGTAAAGCCGGAATCCGGTTTGCGTATCGGGAAGATCAATGAGTGTTTCTACTTTAAACCAAAAATTGGAAAATTTATTTCCAAATGAACTTTTTCCGGGTACCCCTTCTTGGGCCATATTTCTTGAACCCATGATAATATGTCCCGGATTATTTTTACAGGTCTCGATAAATTTTGGAATATCATCAGGAAAATGCTGACCATCTGAATCAATAGTTATGGCGTAGTCAAATCCAAGTTCTATTGCTTTCCGTAAGCCTTTTTTAAGCGAAAATCCTTTTCCTTTATTCGTTTCGTTTTCCAGGAGTATGATTTTGTGCTCATATTGCTTTAGAATCAAACTGCTTGAATCGGTACATCCGTCATTAATAACAATAATTCTTTCAGACGGCACAATACACAAGATCCCATCCAGCACTCTGGATAGTGTTTTTTCATTATTATAGGTTGGGACAATCACACAACCATTGATCTCAGAAATATTCAAAGCACAAAATCAAAAAAATGAAAATAAAAATTTACAGTACAAATGTAAAGAAAGGAATGTATTGCCTTACTAAAACGCTGACGATAGATAAAAAAAGGTAAATTTGTGCCAACTGAAATCATAAGAAAAGTGCGTTTGCTCATTTTATTGCATATTGGTTTAATCGCCGGGTTTTCAAAAGCCGATTTTTTTAAAGTCATGTCGGGAAAAGAAGTTAGAGAAATGACGTCTATGATTGAGACGCTAGAGCTTAACGGTGATCAGGTAGATAACATGGCTTATATGGGGGCCTTAAAAATGAGAAAATCAGAATTTTTAAAGCAGGTAAAAGGAAAATTGGAATTATTCAAACAAGGAAAATTGTTGCTAGAGAATGCTATTTCTAAAAATGTCGATAATCCGGAATATCGTTTTTTGCGCCTGATGATTCAGGAGCATGCCCCGAAAATATTAAAATACAATCATCAGGTAGAAGCTGACACAAAACTTATCATAAAAGAATATGATCACATGTCGCCAGACATTAAAGATGCTGTTTTGAATTATGCGAAAACCTCTCCCGGGCTAAAAAAATTCTTTTATGCAAACCCCTCAAAATAAATTTAGTCGATAATGCGGGCTCCCATTATCGAAATCAACCATTTAGTTAAACGATTTGGACATCATGAACGTCCAAGTTTAAATGGTATTAATCTCCGGATTTTTGAAGGAGAAAAATTTGGTTTTTTTGGCCCTAATGGTGCAGGTAAAACAACGCTCATCTCTATCCTCTGCAACATCATTACACCTACATCCGGGAGTGTAAAATATTATTTCGATGAAAAGCATTTGCCTATCCAAGCGGTGTTGCCTTCTATAGGTTTTGTACCACAGGATTTTGCCTTTTATCCTGAACTTACTCCGGTGCAAAGTTTGTATTATTTCGGAACTCTTTATAATATCAATAAACAAACACTTAGAGACAAGATCGATAATTTATTAAGACGACTTGGTCTTGATCATGTCCGAAATAAAAGCATTCATACTTTTTCAGGGGGCATGAAACGTCGCATAAATCTGGCAATTGGTTTGATTAATAGTCCCAAAATTCTTTTTCTTGATGAACCTACTGTAGGAGTAGATGTACAGACAAAGCTGACGATCATATCCTTGCTGAATGAACTTAACCAAGATGGTACAACCATCATCTATACTTCTCATCACTTAAAAGAGGCAGAAGATTTTTGTGATCGGATTGCCTTACTGGATAATGGTGAAATTATTGCGATTGATACTTTGCCTAATCTTTTGTCTCAAAATAAGGTTGCCAATCTGGAAGATCTAATTATTGGTTTAACCGGTAAAACTTTACGCGACTAATGAGAAAACTAAGAGCATCTATCGTTAAGGAATTTTTGCTTTTTCTGCATGATAAAGTTGGACTCTTGCTCATGTATCTAATGCCAGTTTTACTAGTCTTTATCATTACAATTGTTCAAAACAGCGCTTTCAAATTGGTTAAAGAAAACCGACTGAATATATTAATTGTCAATAAAGATACCGGCTCATTAGGGGATTCTTTAATTGTTGCTTTGGGGAAGACCGGCAACTTTTCTATAGTGTTGGATGATGATTTGCCTTTTGATCAAATTAAAAAAGAAACACTGAGTCGTAAGAAATTGATGGGAATTTATATAGCTCCTGATTTTACTCAACAACTTAAATCAGAGGCAAGTAGTTTATCCAACATGATGTTGAGAGAATTTGGCGCTACGAATCAAATAAAAGAAACAAAACCAGTAACAAGGAGTTCCAGAATTATCATCTTCTATGATCCGGTAGTTCAGGAGAATTATCAGCTAACGATTAGTAACGGGATTCAGACAGCAGTGGAAGGGCTTGAAAATTCCAGCAGAATTCAACAATTATTCTTAGATATGGGATATGCAGAAATACCATCGAATATCCAAGATGCATTAAAAACAAAAGATCGAGGTATTGTCTGTTTACCGGCTTCTTCGGAAAAAGGAACTTTAATCCCAAATTCAACACAGCATAATGTGCCTGCCTGGTCTCTCTTTGCCATGTTTTTTATGGTCATTTCACTTGGAGGAAATCTTGTTAAAGAAAGATTATCAGGTAGTTTTATTCGTTTGCAAACGATCCCGTCTGCCTTTCTTTTGGTAATCATTAGCAAAATGGTTGTGTATTTATTTGTCTCCCTTACCCAATTAATACTGCTTTTTTGTTTGGGTGTTTATGTCTTTCCTCACATCGGCTTGCCGCAGTTGAATTTACCAGACCAATTTTTACCTGTAGTTGTTGTATCGCTGCTATCTGCCATGGCTGCAATTAGCTATGCATTGCTGGTTGGTACTTATGCAAAAACTCAGGAACAGGCCAATGGATTTGGAGCTATCTCAATTATCATTTTTGCAGCGATTGGTGGAATATGGGTGCCTTCATTTATTATGCCTCAATATTTACTGGCGATTGCTAAAATTTCCCCTTTACACTGGTGTATAGAAGGTTATTACGGTTTGTTTTTAAAGAATGCAGCTTGGAGTGATTTGAGTGGAACGATAATATATTTAATTCTATTTAGTGGCATTTCCCAGATTTTAGTCTTTGCCCGATTGCGCTCACAACATTATATCTAATATTTAAATAGAATAACGAAATAATAATTTAATTAAGCTAATCGATTGTCCATACAACATACACGTTTTCAATTTTACGGTAAATCAATGTTGTTGTTTGTCCATCATGATTGATTTGTATGCCAGAGTTGTTGATCTCTTTAATTGTAACATCATTTTTTAGGTCAGCAATTTTCCCTTCTCGTTTTTTATAATAGGCTTCTTTCGCGCCCCAAATCAGATGTAATGCATTCTTTCCATTATAGAAGGATAGCTCCTGTGCATTTACAAACCATTCTCTCCCTTTTTCAATTGAATCTCGTTCAACTTCTATATCAATGCCTGCCGGCTCACTGGCAATATATATAGCAAACCAGTCTTGTGTATGAGAAATAGAGAGATAATCTTTGGAGCCAGTCATCAAAATTGGTTGTCCGCTTGGCTTGTAACTTAGTTTATCTATTGAATAGCCAAGTGTTCGGAGCATTCGAACCACTTCTTTTTTTTGCCATACAACTTTCGAACCAGTTTCTTCAAGCAAACCCCGACCGGCTACCTTCCAAATCCATATCTGCCCTATATCAGTGGATATTTTTTCTTGAAATGAAGGATGGGGGCTCTGGGACATACACGCAGTTGGTTGCCTCAAATTTATTATATATTTGTGAGCTCAATAATATAAGATACGTTGCAAATCAATTTTCGGAAATATATTTTTCGGCCATTCCTTATTTTTTCGGGTATTTTATTTGCTCTTATTTTAATACTTTTTTGTTACGTTTACTTCAAATCTCAGATTTCTCCGCCAGACGTTCCACCTCTTGCCATTGGAGCTCGCAAAAAAATTAACGAACATCATTTTGTGCTAGGCAATAACTATTTGAAAAAAAATGAATTCGGTATCTGGGAAATGTATCTTGAAGGGGAGCCCTATGAGCGAGGTTTGATTTACGGTGAATTAGCCAAAGAATTAATCAGGTATCAGGAAGAAGTTTTTGTAGACCAGATAAAACAACTGGTTCCTAGTCGTACGTGGCAAAAAACATTAACATGGATTATCGGCTTTTTTAATAGTGAGCTCCCTAATTATATTCCCTTAGAAAATCAGCAGGAGATTTACGGAATTTCTAAAACCTTTTCGGATGATTTTGATTTTATAGGACCTAAATATGTGAGAATCTTGAATTATCATGCTGCACATGATATCGGACATGCATTAAACGACTATAGCATGGTAGGTTGTAGTTCTTTTTCTCTTAAGGGGAAAAGGACAAAAGACAGCCTTATGATTATCGGCCGCAATTTTGACTTTTATGTTTCAGATGCTTTTGCAAGAGACAAAATGATTGTATTTGTCAATCCTTCCAAAGGTTACAAGTTTGCATCGTATTCGTGGGCAGGGTTTACCGGAGTTGCATCTGGTCTTAATGAGAAAGGCCTCAGTGTAACAATTAATGCCTCTAAATCAGATATTCCTACAGCTTCTCGCATGCCTATTTCACTCCTTGCAAGAGAAATTTTACAGTATGCATCTAACCTTTCTGAAGCTATCGCAATTGCAGGCAAGCGGCATACTTTTGTATCTGAAACGTTAATGATAGGTTCTGAGAAAGACGGGAAAACGATTCTCATTGAAAAGTCACCATCTAAAATGGATGTGTATGATGCTCAGAGTGATGAAGTGATTTGCGCCAACCATTATCAGTCTGCTCGATTCAGAAATGATGATGTCAATATTCAAAATATAAAGGAAAGTGACAGTAAATATCGGTTTGTTCGATTACAAAAATTACTGAATAAAAATAGACTACTTGATGTGAAAGGTGCAGCGGATATACTAAGAGATCAACAGGATGAAAACGGCGACACGTTAGGAATGGGAAATCCAAGAGCCATCAATCAGTTAAACGGTCACCATAGTGTAATTATCATTCCCGCTCGTAAGCTTTTCTATGTATCAACGACTGATTTTCAATTGGGTCCATATATTGGATATGATCTTATGAAATCATTCAACCAAAAACGACTACAAATTACCGACACAATTTCCGCAGATCCTATGTTGTATTCAGCAGCATATAGTAGTTATAAAATATTCAGAAAACAAAAAAAGGAAATCGATTCCTACTTACAATTTGATGAGCCATTCAATTTTAATTCTGATAATATTCAAAAATTTGTGGCTTTAAACTCCGAATCTTATATAACTTATGAGACGATCGGAAAATATTATCAAAAGAAGGGAAATTGTGATAGTGCAACCAAATATTTTACGCTTGCTCTAACGAAAAAGGTGGCGTCAAAAAAAGTCGAAGAAGAAATCAAAATATTAATCGGAAAATGCACTCGAAAATAACAATGAATCCTGACCAAAATATGAACGGAAATCTTTCGGCTGTGTATAACACGATAGATTATGCACGGAAGCATTCTTCTTTTTATCAAAAAAAACTGGAAAGCTTCCGATGTAGTAAAGAATCCTTTACGATAGAGGCATTAAAGTCTTTGCCGTTTACTACAAAAGAAGATTTATCTGAAAATAATCTAGAATTTCTAGCTGTTCCTACACAACAGATTGCAGAATATTGTACGACTTCAGGTACGTCAGGAGAACCTATTACTATTTATCTTACCAAAAGTGATTTATTGAATCTTGGCAAGAATGAAGCAAGATCCTTTCGCCTAACAGGTGCGGTACCAGCTGATGTGTTTCAGTTGATGACAACGATAGACAAACAGTTCATGGCTGGCTTGGCTTATTATCTTGGGGTGCAAGAATTGGGAGCCGGAATGATCCGGATTGGGCCGGGTGTTCCATCAATGCAATGGAAGTCAATTTTTTTAAATAAACCCAGCGTATTGATCGCTGTTCCCAGCTTCATTGTAACCTTATTGGATTATGCAAAAACAAATGGAATAGATTATCGGACTTCTTCTGTGCGTGCAATCATTTGTATTGGGGAAGCTATTCGTGAAGCAGATTTTTCATTAAATCTACTGGGAAAACGAATTAAAGATGTTTGGGATGTTGAGCTTTTCTCAACCTATGCTTCTTCTGAAATGGGTGCGGCATTTACGGAATGTAAAGAACAGCAGGGGTGTCATTTGAATACGGAGTTATTATTTCTTGAAGTTTTAAATGATTATGGTGAAGACGTTTTAGATGGTGAACCGGGAGAAGTTGTAATTACAACATTAGGAAGAGAGGGCACTCCATTAATTCGTTACCGAACAGGAGATATTGCTCGTGTGTATCGCACGATGTGTGATTGTGGTGATATTTCTCTTCGCCTTGGGCCTATTCTTGGCAGGAAGAGTCAGATTATCAAATATAAAGGAACTACGCTTTTCCCAAATTCAATCTTTGAAATTTTTGACAGGATAGAAGATATTACCTGTTATAAAGTAGAAGTTACAAAAGACAGCCTAGGGAATGATGCCATAACCATACTTTTGGAAAAGGAAATCGAAGCTTCTGGAAAAATCAGAGGTATAGTAGAAATATGCAGATCAGAGTTGCGCGTGGTGCCTCAATTTTTATTTTTCGAAAAAGAGTACCTTTATAGTCAGGTCTTTAAAAGTAATATACGTAAACCTGAAAAAATTATTTTTAAATAAGTTCAGGGGTAAATTAAACAATAATATAATTCTCGGGTTAATTACTCAGATCAGTTTGTAACTTATCATTTCTTAAAATAATACATATATGAAAAGTAGGTTATTGGTAATATTGTTTTTATTCTTTGCATTAGATGAATCAAAGTCACAAACGGTATCCGACCTCTTCAATCATTCATCTGTTAAGATCGTTTGGTTGGGGATTGATTATTCACATGCCAGATTTATAGGAGATTTTGCTCAGTTTGCAGAAGCCGGAAGCACTGGCCCCTCAACTCTCAAGTCCAAGTATTTTCCTGCATGGAATGGATTGGTTTTATCTGAGCCGAAAAAATATGATATTGCCGGGATGTTTAGGAAAGAAAATGTTTTATACAAGATTAATACCATAACTAAGATTAATGCGGGCGCTCCTATAGGGAATATGATGGACGAAGAGAATGATCCGAATTACAGCAAGCAAGACATTCAAAAGTTTATCAATAAATACTCTTTTGAAGAAAAACAGGGTATAGGAATACTTTTTGTAGCTGAAAGTTTGAATAAGTATCGCGAGAAAGGCAAATATCATGTTGTTGCAATTAATTTGTCAAATAAAAACATTCTCTTACATGAAGTGATGGAGGGAAAAGCGGGTGGATTTGGCTTACGGAATTATTGGGCGAAAACTATTTCTGAAATTATCATCCAAATTCGTGACAATAAATTCAGAGCATGGAAAAACGAATATGGTGGTTAAGAAAATGTCGGAATAAATTAGTCCTATATTTAATTAAAAAAATCCGCTGGGAATCCAGCTGATTTTTTTAATTAAATAGTTATCTCATCACGGTTGTGCAAAGCTCGTTCTTCCTCCGCCTGCTGCAAATGTTGCATTCATGCGCGCCGCTTGACCCAGTGAGAACATATACATACAAGCATCATCAGAATAATCCATATAATTCATTGTCATTTCAACAGGTGTACCTGCACATGTACTTAAATGAGGATAGGCTGGGCAACCATAATTGGCCGTATTATGTGGAGGCGTATCGCCTACAAAATCATTGCCGCAAGTAGCATCACCCCAGATATGACGCAAGTTTAACCAATGGCCTACCTCATGAGTTGCTGTTCGCCCGAGATTAAAGGGAGCTCTTACAATTCCAGTACGTCCGAAAGCAGTATTTGTAATCACCACGCCATCTGTTGCTGATGAGCCTCCGGGAAACTGTGCATATCCAAGAATACTGTTACCTAACGTACAAACCCAGATATTTAGTTTAGTCGTAGGAGAAGTAGGATCAATACCTCCACGTGATGATCTCTTCATATCGTTGTTTGTAGACCAACTTGTTTTTTTAGTAACTTTTCTGGTAAGGTCGGTAGTAGAACTCCAGGTAAACTTAATTTTTGTGTTTCCTGCAAAAACGCTGCTAAAAAGGGAAGGCACCTTCGTTCTGTCTGCATTCGTTCCGCCAAAATCCTCATTTAATACATCGATTTGTGATTGAATTTGAGCATTCGATATGTTTTCAGCAGTTGTTCTGTACAATACATTAACATGACAAGGGATTTCGATAGTTCCATCTGCCAACAAGCGGTATGATGCACGATTTTTAAGCACTCTTTCCGTAACCTCTTCAATTGCTCTCATGCGTTTGCCTAGACCGGGGTCTGCTTTTAATTGCTCCTGAAGCATTTCATACGACATACAATTTCTGCGGGCAGCAACCTGCGTAGTCGTTTCATTTTTTACATTTACCTCTTCTTGGTTTTGTAAAGCTTGGTCATTTTTACTGCAACTCCAGATGGAAAACAGTGTAAATGCGAGAATCAAAAATCTTGTTTTCATTTCAATCTATTTTGTTTTAAAAATAAACAAGCTAGCTATAGAACTCGATGAACTTTGAAGAATTCATTTTCTCTAGGGCAACTTGTAATTGACGTCCGATACTAAATTAAAAAATACA
The DNA here is from genome assembly GCA_964654305.1 of uncultured Chitinophagaceae bacterium. Taxonomy (GTDB): domain Bacteria; phylum Bacteroidota; class Bacteroidia; order Chitinophagales; family Chitinophagaceae; genus Lacibacter. Next base: position 1,957 of record CAZZJD010000030.1, on the reverse strand, counting down.
GATGGTATCGTAAAATTACTGAACCTAAATAATCGCAACTATGTTGCAAAGAGTATTTAATGTTGAGTTTTGTTTAATTTATCGTTTGGTATTTTTTTATCTGCTTCTTCATAATACTGAACCAAATAGGAGGGAAATGTGCCAACAACATCATGCCCGGGTAACCGGTAGGCATTTGTGGTGAATTTTCATGATGCCTTAAGATCTGATATTTTCTGCTGGCCAGATAATGATGGTCAGAGTGACGACTTAGCTCAAATAGCATGAGTCTGCCGATCGGGTGATTACTGTTCCAGCTATGTTCGGGCATTGCTCTTTCGTATCCGCCACTTTCGGTTTTTTTTCTCCTTAATCCGTAATGTTCAATATAGTTAACGCATTCGAGCAAAAGAATCCCAATAAAAGCAGCTGCCAGATACATGACTAAGATCTTTAGACCAAATATAAAATATATCACTCCCATAAACAACAACTGTATGAATTGTGCCTGCAGCATTTCGTTGCGCAAGCTCAAAACAGGAATGCCTTTCTTTTTTAATTCCTTATTCGCAATTTTCCATGCACTCAGATAGCTGAAGATCAGCGTGCGTGGATAAAAAAGAAAAATGGACTCATTGAGTCTGGCGCTGGAAGGATCTTCCTGAGTTCCAACATGCTTGTGATGACCTTTATTATGCTCAATAAAAAAATGAATATATTGCGAGGTTAGCAAAAGCGACTTCGCTAAAAATTGTTCGAATTTATTTACCCTATGTCCAAGTTCGTGAGCCACATTAATTCCAAAAACACCGCACATCAACCCCATGCTTATAATTCTTCCGGATAATTCAGCGACTGAAAGTGATGAATCTTTCAGGCTATTGAGGAATATGAAAAGGAAAATATATTGTAAGGGCATGATGGCATATAAAATCAGGTCGTATGTTTTGTCGGCTTTTGCCATTTCTTCTTCAGCTTCAGAAAGATTTTTTTCATCTGCATTTAAAAATAATTCAACAACAGGAATAAAAAGAAATGCATATAAAACGGGCAAAAATGTTAGCCAGCCTTTAGTATGAAAGGAAATCCATGCCAAAAAGAAAACAATAAATGGGCTAATAAATTTAAAAGGTCTCATATTCAAATTTACTGTATTTATCATCATTTTTTTCATCCATGAATAAAGTTTGTAAAACCGTTCGATTTTATTCTACAACTCTTTATTATACAGCTACTGATTAATCATTAATTTTATCCATAAAATAGTTATTATTACTACATCATCCAAAATACCGGTGACGCTTTTTTTCCGAAAAAAAAGAGCACATATGTTTAGCATTGAATTGCTCTTTGATAATCTGGCTGAACGGTTTATGCAGTCTGGAAAGTTTGAAATAAAAAAAATATTTGTACCTACCGAAAATAATTTTATATCTAATTTTATTTTTGCCTTTCGTACCCAAAGAGGTATACATCATATTACTGGCGATATCCATTATATTGTTTTGGCCTTAGTCGGCAGAAAAACTATTCTTACTATCCATGATGCTGTTTTCCTGACCCGCTATAATAAATGGGATATCAAATACTGGATGATTAAGTATTTCTGGTATCAGCTTCCGATACATTTTGCTAACGTTGTGACGGTTATCAGTGATAAGACAAAAAGAGAGCTGATCCGATTAACCGGTGTAAAAGAAGATAAGATTAAAGTAATCCCTAATTTTTATGATCCCAGATTTGTATTTGTTCCCGCTCATTTCAATAAAGCCTGTCCACGGATTTTACAAATCGGCACAAAGTCAAATAAAAATATTAACCGTTTGATAGAAGCCATCAAATTTATCCCCTGTGAACTTTGGACGGTGGGTGTATTGGAAGAGGACACAAAATTATTATTAAATAAAAACAATATTCGGTTTGTTTCTTTTGAGAATATTGGCTTTGATACCTTAAAAAAATTATATGAGGAATGTGA
>CAZZJD010000029.1:0-11571 GCA_964654305.1 uncultured Chitinophagaceae bacterium | reverse complement strand
CTTCTTTACTTACATTTCCAAAAAACTGATGTGCCATAGCACCGGCTGCATGTGCACTGTCGGCTACCTGCACGTAAGTAACACCCTCTATTAGCGTAACGGGCATACTTGTACAAATAATTGCAACAGATCCGCCAGCAATGGCCGTATCTATATACGTATGACCATCAGTTTTTTCACCTTTGATAGCAATAAAACAAGCACCTTTTTCTACTGACCTAGAATCAATAGATAATTGAATAATATCAATATCTGTAGATCCGATGACCTTCAGAATAGATGACTTGTACAATATGTCGCTTAACTTCTTCATTAATTCAAATACAATACAATAGGTTTATCTTTTTGGGCTGTAAGTCCTGCACTTACCGACTGATTGGTCACTTTTCCTTTACCCACTACCGAAACTTTCCATCCATTTGTTTCAAGAATATGTAAAGCATCTTTAAGTCCCATCCCTCTTACATCTGGCACAGTTGATGAAGAGAGCAAAAGCGGTTTAGTGATAATCTGTTTGTTTACGACCATTGCTTTTTTCCAATTACCGGCAGATGAATCAAGGATAGACATCTGAAATGCACCTGCAATAGATTGCATTTCTTTTTTTGAACCAGCAATCAGATATTGTAACGAGTCGGTGTTATTTTTAAACTGTAAGGGTTGAGATTCCTGCTGAATATATTTATACAAATGATCTGCAACTTCACGAAAGACAGGAGCAGCAACTGCCCCTCCGTATATCACCGGTGCATTAGGTTTATTTTTAATCACTACGATCATAGAATATCTGGGATTATCTGCAGGAAAATATCCGGCAAATGCAGATTGATATACTCGATCCTGATATTTAAATTTTCCATCATTCACTTTAGCTGTTCCTGTTTTACCTGCGGCCCTGTATAATGCACTTTCAAAAGCTTTTTTTGCTGTGCCTTCTATGCACACTGCGTTGAGGCACTCCTGTAATTGCTGAATAGTAGCTGGTGATGCAATTGCTTCTTCAAGAACCTGAGGTTCATTTTTTTGGATCACATTTCCATATCGGCGCACCTCATTTAATAAATAAGGTTTCATTAATTTCCCATTATTAGCTACAGCATTATAAACCATTAGCATTTGCATCGGTGATACAAGCATTTCATACCCAAAACCCCAGGAAACAAGCGTTTGAGGATGCCAGTAAGAAGCTTTAGATGGATTTTTTACCAAAGGAGAGAACTCTTCTTTTAATTCTATACCCGTTTTTTGAGTGAGGTGTAATTTTTTTAAATGCTTGTAGTAAGATGCCGGATCGGGTGTATAATATTGATATGCCAGTTTACTCATGGCTACATTAGAGCTGTTGATAAAAGCAGACTTAAATGAAATATACTGAGGACCCCCATGATCATCTTTTACACCTCTGCCCATCACACTCCATCGCCCACCGTTTATATGAATAGAATCTTGAATCGTAATATGCTTATCTTCAAGACCCGCAAGCAGCGTAATCAACTTAATAGTAGAACCAGGCTCTGAAGTGCGAAGTGCATAATTATCAGTTTCAAAATAGGTGCCGTCTGATGTTCTGCCGAGGTTGGCTATTGCTTTAATCTTACCGGTTGCCACTTCCATTACGATACAAGTACCTTCCAACGCTTCGGCAGTCTGCATCTTTCTCATCAGCGCACGCTCGGCTACATCCTGAATATTTACATCAATGGTTGTGTATATATCATGTCCGTTTTCGGGCGCGAACTCATATCCTTCCACCGGCATCATCACACCACCGGCTACAAATCGTACAAGACGCTTACCGGAAGTACCCTTCAGCAAACTATCAAATGATCTTTCCAGACCTACCAGTTTTGCGTTTTCCCTGTACAAACCAATCGTTCTAAAGCCTAATTCTCCAAAGGGATTTAATCTTTTTGTTTTTACATCTGTGATAAATCCGCTTTTATTTTTCCCTTCACGTATTAATGCAAAATCTCTCATCTGCTTATACTGCTCAAATGAAACTTTTTTACGGAACAAATAATAACGATACTTTTCCTTATAACCTGTCAATAATTCTTGTCTGTAGGCTGAGGTGGGCTTATCCTTAAACAGATCTGAAAGAGATGCTGACAGTGAATCAAGTTTTTTGAAAAACAATTCTCCATTTTTCTTTCTTAATCCTTCAGCACCAAAATCAATATATATATCAAACTGAGGAATTGAAGCACTCAGCATGCTCCCGTCCTCGCTAAAGATCGTACCTCTTTCAGCTTCCATGTCAATGATCTTAGTATGTAAGCTATCCCCCATTTTTATCCAATAACCTCCTTCTATACGCTGCGTATAAAAAGCCTTACCCAGGATCATGATACCAAAAATCACCAGGCCTATAAAGCCTAGGTACACCCTCCAGAGTATGTCTTTTTTTACTTCCATTAATTTTTTTCGGTTGTACTGTCTTTTATTAAAACCGGCTTCTCTACCGACTCCATTAAACCTATCGACTCCACTGCTTTTGACATTTCTGTTTGCCTGTTTTGATACATCAATTTCCCACTAAGCGTCTTGTATTCATACTCCTGCTCTTTCAATAATTTATTCATCACATTGATATCTCTTACTGTATTATCAGCATAATGTCCATTTGCGATATATAAAACAGCCAACATAGAAAGAAAGAGAAAGAACGGAACATTACGAACGATCCATTGATAATTGAACCATTTTTTCAGATCCAATTTTTGTTCTTTATTGATCATTATATTATCTGTATGTTTTGGTTAATGAAAACCGTTAACATATAGCAAGGATTAATCGCATTATATTTTTTCGGCTATGCGTAACCTGGCACTTCTGGATCTTGGATTGGATAATATTTCTGAAGGTGTAGGTTCAACAGGTTTTTTAGTAATCAGCCTGAATATATCAGGACGGGTTTCTCTGGAAAATGGATGGTCTTCTTCGGCATGCAGCGTTCCTTTCTTAAAAAAATTTTTCACCATTCTGTCTTCCAGTGAATGAAATGAGATAACCGCTGCCCTGCCTTGGGGCTTTAATATATCGGGCAACTGCTCTAACAATTCCTGAAGTGCTGACAATTCATCATTCACTTCAATGCGGAGTGCCTGAAATACCTGAGCCCAGTATTTATGAGGATTCCCTTTCACCACATGCTGTAAAGTCTGCTTGAATTGTGCTATCGTTTGAAAAGGCGAAATAGCGCGATGTTGAACAATGGCAGCTGCCAATGTTTTCGCATTCGTTACTTCTCCGTATTGCTCAAACATCTTATGTAACTGATGCTGTGTATAGTCAGACAATATCTGTGCGGCCGTCTTATGCTGTGAAGGATCCATGCGCATATCCAATGGCCCTTCAAATCGAGTAGAAAATCCACGTGCCGCATCATCAAATTGCTTACTTGAAACACCCAGATCTGCTAACACTCCATCGACTTTATGAATTTGATGAAGTTTTAAAAATCTGGAAAGATGGCGAAAGTTGTGAGGTATAAATAAGATTCTGGAATCATCCGGAAGATTCATAATTACTGCCGGATCCTGATCAAAAACAATTAAACGGCCTTGCGCATCGAGCCTTTGCAGAATCTCCCGACTATGCCCCCCGCCCCCAAAAGTGCAGTCAACATAAATTCCGGAAGATTTTACTGCCAAGCCATCAACGGCCTCCTTAAGTAATACCGGCACATGATAAACCTCGGCCTTACGCTCACCGGCATCACCGTCATTATGGCTCAGGTGACTCATCAGGAATTACTGATCTTTTTTTACCATCACTTCTCCCGCGAGCTGACTAAATGCATCGGGTGAAAAGTTATCAAAGAACTGTTGGTACTTACGCTTATCCCATATTTCTATTTTCTTAACAGCAGCCACCAGCACCGCATCCTTATCCAGTTCTGCGTACAATTTCAAATTTGGGGGCAGCAATAATCTTCCGGCTGAATCCAATTCTATAGTTGTAGCGCCGTTCAAGAAATAGCGTTGAAATTTTCTTACATTCGGGTCGAATTCATTCAATTGACTGATTTCAGAGAATATAGGCTCCCAGGTTTTCATGGGATAGAGGGTTAAGCAAGGCTCAATCCCACGACTGATGACAAACTGGTTTCCCCACTCTTCCGGCACTTGCTTTTTAAAGCCTGCCGGGAGCAGAAAACGACCCTTTGCATCGATCGTCACCTCATATTCTCCTAAAAATCCAATCATTGGTATGAATATAATGGCGTTTTTACCATTATTAGACACAAATTAACACAATTTCCCACTTTCAACGAGAAATTTGTGCTTTTTATTTTTTCCACAAGCTGAAATGCTTATCGGTTAAGGGTTTCAGGCTGATTTTAAAGAATTATTAGGAAAACAATGTGAATTAAGGTGTATTAGATGTGGATATCCTAATATAGTTAGGGATCGAAATCACATTCTTTAAGAGCGGAGGCATGTTTCGACCCCCTTAATTATGGATGCTGTAAAGGGAATTGTAAAATAAAAGTAGAACCCTTACCGGGCAAGCTTTCTGCACTTATTTTCCCGCCATGTGCTTCTGCAATAGCTTTAACATAACTCAGCCCAATACCAAAGCCTTTTACATTATGTAAATTACCAGTATGTGCACGATAGAATTTTTCAAATATTCTCTTTAAAGTTTCTTTATTCATTCCAATACCATTATCCTCTATAGTCATACGAATTTGCTTACCGATATTTTTGGTAGAAATATGAATCAGAAGCCCTTCTTCTTTTGAATACTTAATGGCATTATCAATCAGATTACTAAGAAGGTTGGCAAAATGTATCTCATCAAGTAACATAAGATCATTGGTTGCCTGCAAATGATAAATAACATCTCCTTTCTTCTCTGCAATTTGCAATTGAAACTGATCCACAACTTTTTGAATTAATGGATGAATATGATGATCGGCCTTTTTCAATTCAAGATCCTGCTTCTCCATTTGGGCTGCCTGCAAAATAGTCTCTACATTTTTATTCATTCGCTTATTTTCATCACGAATCATACCCGTAAAATATTTACGCTTACTTTCATCAGCCAACACTTTTTCATTTTTTAATGCATCCACAGCAAGTGAGATGGTAGCCAAAGGCGTTTTTAATTCATGCGTCATATTATTAATGAAATCATTTTTGATCTCACTCAATTTTTTCTGACGCAGTAGGGTCCCAAAAGTGATATAAAAAGCAGTAATGATAATGAGTGTAAAAAAAATGGCACCCGCTATCATCCATCCTAGGGATTTGATAACGACAGACTTTATATCGGGCACCAGAAGTATTAATACTTCCTGCGGGGCCAGACTTTCCATCACTCCACCACTAGAAGGAACTAAAGGATAAAATATTTTTAAATGATGCACGCTATCCATCATCATATCCATAAAATGAGCTGACTTCAGTTCATAATGCTCAAATACCTGATCTCCTGCAATAGCAAATTCAAATCTTGTGTTCTTCAAATGATGTTTAATGAAAGATTGTTGCACTTTTTCTCTGATCTCAAATTCTGTGTAGCGATGTGCTACAGAAAAATCTTTGTAGATATCAAAAACATCCGTTGGAATTGACATACCCTTTCTTTCCGTTTCAACCATCAGATCTTCACTTACCTCCTGGATAATGACAGATAATTTCTCTTTCAACTGGTCTTCTCTGAATAATGCCAGTGTTTTAATCCACGAATACTGAATATAAATGATCCCCAATAACGAAACGGTGATTAATAAAATAATGATGGGGAATATTTTTTTCATTTTTAAATACTATCCTTTTATTATTTCAGGGATACAAATTTATCAGTCATTACTGATGCATAAAGATAAACTTTGTTAAAGATTCACATTTGCATAAAAAAAGCTGTTCCTAAGAACAGCTTTTTATTATATCCGTATAAGCTGATTAATTCAATTGCTTCACATAATCTAACTGAAATTTAGTCAGTCCATTTAACTGCGGTGCATAAGTATCTAAAACATCATTGGGTTGTAGTGTTCCGTTGATATACAGACTGTCATTTTGCAGTTTGAGATTATATTTATCTGCACTGATTCTTCCATCACGTATTAAAGCATCAATCAATGAACTAACAGAAGACTCCACTTTAGCATGAGAATCATGTTCTGCAATAATACTTACATATTCAGCAACTGGTTTTGCTGCATGATCTTTACCGCTCATTTGCGCTAAGGTAGGCGCAATAACAAGGGATACAATAGACATCAACTTAATCAAGATATTCATAGAAGGACCAGATGTATCTTTAAAGGGATCTCCCACTGTATCACCTGTAACAGATGCTTTATGCGGCTCTGATTTTTTATAAAAGATTTCTCCGTTAATCTCCACTCCTTTTTCAAAACTTTTCTTGGCATTGTCCCATGCACCACCGGCATTATTCTGGAACATTCCCATCAATACACCGCTTACTGTTGCACCGGCTAAAAATCCGCCCAATGCTTCAGCACCCAAACCAGGCATGAAACCGATGATCAAAGGGGATACAATCGCAATCGCACCAGGCAATAACATTTTCTTGATCGATGCATCGGTAGAGATCGCCACACATTTGTCATATTCAGGTTTGCCGGTTCCTTCCATAATTCCGGGAATCGTACGGAACTGACGACGCACCTCTTCCACCATACTCATGGCTGCCTCACCAACAGCCCGGATGGCCAGTGAAGAGAAAAGCAATGGCACCATCGCACCGACAAACAAACAAGCCAGCACATTAGCTTTATAGATATCAATTCCATCAATACCCGCCACACCAACAAAGGCCGCAAATAAAGCTAATGCTGTTAAGGCAGCAGAAGCAATCGCAAATCCTTTACCGGTAGCAGCTGTTGTGTTACCAACCGCATCGAGCACATCAGTTTTTTCACGAACTTCTTTGGGCAATTCACTCATTTCCGCAATACCACCTGCATTATCAGCAATTGGCCCAAAGGCATCAATCGCTAGCTGCATTGCTGTGGTAGCCATCATACCCGCAGCAGCAATCGCCACCCCATATAATCCGGCACACTCATAAGAGCCCCAGATACCACCGGCTAAAACCAGAATTGGTAAGAAAGTAGATTCCATTCCTACGGCCAAACCACCAATTACATTGGTAGCATGTCCGGTAGAAGACTGACGAATAATAGAAAGTACCGGACGTTTACCCATCGCTGTATAATATTCGGTAATGATACTCATTAATGTTCCTACAGCTAACCCTACAGCAATCGCACCAAGAACTCCCCATTTGGTGAACTCACTTCCGCGAAGCACCATAGTTTCAGGAAGTATATAATATACCAATCCTACAGAGGCGATAGCTGTCAATATAATTGACCCCCAGTTACCCATATTCAAAGCTTTCTGCACAACATCTGTATTAATACCAGCGCTATCACTCACACGTACAAACCAGGTTCCGATAATGGAAAATAAGATACCTACGCCTGCAATTAACATCGGCAATAAGATGGGAGAAAGTCCGCCAAATTGATCTTTTGAAATAGCTTCCTGCCCAAGCACCATTGTTGCCAGCACCGTAGCCACATAAGAACCAAAGAGATCAGCACCCATACCAGCCACGTCACCTACGTTATCACCCACATTGTCGGCAATGGTTGCCGGATTACGCGGATCATCTTCCGGAATACCGGCTTCTACTTTCCCTACTAAATCAGCACCCACATCTGCAGCCTTTGTATAAATACCACCACCCACACGGGCAAACAAGGCAATTGACTCAGCACCCAAAGAAAATCCAGTCAGTACTTCAATGACTTTCAGCATTTCAGCACCATTAACAGATGCTTCGGCAGGAACAAATAAAGCTTTTAATATGATGAACAAAGCACCTAATCCGAGTACGGCCAAACCGGCTACTCCAAGCCCCATTACGGAACCTCCGGTAAAGGAAACTTTCAATGCTTTACTCAGGCTCGTACGGGCAGCCTGGGCAGTACGCACATTACTTTTCGTTGCAATATTCATACCGATATAGCCCGCTGTTGCACTGAATACTGCACCTAATACAAAGGCTATCGAAATACTCCAGTGACTATTTTCATTAGCACTGGCCATGATACCCAGAAGTAATGCAACAATCACTACAAAATATCCGAGAATTTTCCATTCGGCTTTCAGAAAAGCCATTGCACCCTCAGCAATGTATTTGCTGATCTCGCGCATACGGTCATTGCCCGCATCTTGTTTGTTTACCCAATTGAATTGTACCAGAGTATAGAGGAGACCTACCAATGCCATACCCGGAACTAAATAAATTAAAGCATCCATAAGCTTAAAATATTGGTTTATAAGGTCGGCAAAGATAGGGGAAGGCAACTAAAAGCTGGGCAAGTTTTTCGATGAATTACTTGATAAAACGAGCGGATGGTATTGTTTTTTGTCATTCGATTTTCGTCTTTTTCGATCAACGAACATCGATCAACGAACATCCTATCATAAAAGGGATAAAAAAATGACGCATTAAATGATATATTGAAATACAAAAAAGAATTGCAGGTGCTACCCCTGTATATGCACAAATGAAGCTGCCAAACGGCTAATTATGTCGCCTGCCAGAACTGACTCCATACCCATATCGGCAACGGCCAGATCGCCTGCATAGCCGTGAATATATACCCCGATTTTTGCAGCGTCAAGAGAATGATATCCTCTGGAAAGTAACCCGGTCAGGATACCTGTCAGCACATCCCCACTACCCCCCTTTGCCATCCCCGGATTACCGGTGGGATTAAAAAATGCACTCCCATCCGGACAGGCAATCAGGGTAAATTTTGTTTTAAGAATGATAACAGATTGCAGTTCGGCTGCCTTTTCGAGCGCAAGATTTACGCGGGCAAAATGATTCGACGTTTTCCCAAACAGCCTTTCAAACTCTCCAGGATGCGGGGTAAGGATAGAGCCGGGCGGAACAGAAATATTACTTACTCCCTTTTGGGCAATTATATTTAGTGCATCTGCATCGATGACCATAGGATTGCTGTAATGGCTCAATACATTCAACATGGCCTCAGCCGTAATAGCTTCTTTTCCCAAACCCGGCCCCATACCAATCGTTTTGAAAACGGAAAGATCATTGGGGGCCTTGGAAAAAAAATCTTCCTCCACATCTGTTGAAACCATCGCCTCTGGTAAAGCTGATTGCATAGATGGATAACCACATCCAGGAAGATGAACCGTCAGCAACCCCGCCCCACTGCGTAGACAAGCCTCAGCAGCCAGTATTGCAGCACCAATTTTCCCTTTTGCACCGGCAATGAGTAATGCATGACCATAATTTCCTTTATGAGAAAATGGTTTTCTGGGCAGTAATAATTTTCGGATCTCCTGGCCCGTCAGCATATTCCATGCCGTTTTTTGTTCTGCCTCAAAAGCAGGATGCAGACCTATATTCAGCAAATGAATGTTTCCTGTAAAAGATGCGTTTTCTTCCATCAACAAAGCAGGTTTCCATGCCTGAAAACTAAGCGTTTCGGAAGCAATAATCTTGGGTATATCTAAGGAGCTTTTATCTGCATACATACCAGAAGGCAGGTCAATAGCAATAACCGGATTACCAGTCTCATTAATTTTTTGAATCAGATCTGCCGCCAACCCTTCTACCGGACGTGATAAGCCAATACCAAATAAAGCGTCGATAATGATATCTTCTCGCTTGATAGAAGGAAAAGCATCAGCCGACTGTAAGAAATGAATACGATGAGTAGTTTTGTGAAGTCTTTGGAGGTTGGTTTGAAACGCTGGTGTTCCTGGAGCACCATGTTCAAGAATATAAACATCCACCTCTTTATTTAATTGTATCAGCAATCTTGCGATCACAAGCCCGTCACCTCCATTATTTCCTTTTCCGCAAAAAATATGAAAAGACTTATTCGAATTGGGAGAATGAACAATCCAATCGGTACAAGCCATTGCAGCCCTTTCCATTAAATCTATTGAAGCGATGGGCTCATGCTCCATCGTATAGATATCCCATGCTTTGATCTGGTGGGCGGTATATACGTTCATGTTGCTACTTCCTGAATTTATGCTTAATCCAAGAGGCAGATTTTTCAGCCAGCCATTCTAAACCCTTTCCCATTTTACCCCTAAGATGATCATTCTGAAATAATAACTCTACAACAGAAACCCATAGAGAACGCGAGGCGAATCTTTGCGTAATAGAACCTAATGCCATTTCCGGAAAATGATGCTTCAAATATTTGAAATTATCTCCCAACTTACCTTCCGTTCTATTAGCCTCTAGTTCTAAACGATATATTTCTTTTTCCAAAGCTGTCAGATTTCTTATGGGCCCTTTGATCTTAGACATAATTATTCTTTTTCTTCTGAAGGATTATTCTCTGTCATCATCTTAATAAAAATTCTGATGATGGGATAAATGAACAATTGTTTTCTGAACATTACCACCAGCAGCATTACAAAGAATAAGAGTAAGGTGGCTAAGCCAAAGCCAATCGTAAAACTATCAGTTAATGATGAAAACCAAAATCCCAACACAAGTCCGATGAAAATAAAAAGAAGAAAAAACAAAAAAGCTGAGATAATAATCCACACCAATGAACCTAAGATTAATGAGGAAGAACGTATGGCTTTCAGTTTATAGACATCTGTTTTGGTTTCCAGATAATCCTTGATTAACTCCACATTTTCATCTATGAATTCTTGAAAATTTTTGGGTGCACTCATAATGATTGTAAATATCAGGAATAAAATTGAATTAGCGCAATATGATCATATCCTGCCAAAGAACCATCATCCATAAACGCAACATCTCCACCATTTTGAATGACCATTTCTATCACATCATCCACCACATCATGCGAACTATGAAAATCATTTTGCGCAACGGTCGGCTTGTATACAATTTTACCAGCAGCTACATGTTCACCCGATGCAACATAATTTTTCTCTACCAACAACAAACGACCTTTTTTTTCGTAGGCATTCTTCCAAACATCCTGAATGCCGGCCGATAATTTCTTTTGATTAGCGGCATCTTCCACCATTTGAAGCATTTGCTGTTGCTTTTGTCTTTTCAAGTCTTCATATACAGGTTGTAAGGCTGCAGATAATTCATGGATCGAAGCATCTTCATAATTTCCCTCTACTACTCCTTTTATATGATTTGATGCATGTGTAATACTCTTATAAACACCCAATATGCTCTTGCTGCCCAGTAAAAAAACAGGAAGCGGGTGATTGTTCAGAACATGCAGCAATTCTTTATCCATTTGCCGTATGAATTTCTCAACCTGATTTGTTTTATATACCACTGGATCCGTAAAATTGGAGACTCTTTCCATTTCGTCATTCCAGTAAGCATCAATACTATTAGGCGCTTCAAGTTTAACAGGTAAGAGTTGTTGTCCGGTTTGCATAAACAATTTGCACTTTTCACTGCTCAATACAAAAAGGAGATAATGTTTTTCTTCTTTTCTGTTCAAAAGCAGATCACGAATTTCAAAAGAATCATCAATGATAATTCTCTCCGGAACATCCGTATCTAAAAAAAATAGCTTCGCAAATAAAGGAG
>CAZZJD010000028.1:0-11659 GCA_964654305.1 uncultured Chitinophagaceae bacterium | reverse complement strand
TTAGTAACCGATCATGTTTTATATAATAGGTTAAAACAAAACTGTGTGTTAGCAAAGAAAGAACTGAACTGGCAAGCTGAAGAAAAAAAACTAATAAGCATTTATCGTTCGATTGAAAAATAGACATATTCATATCATCTCCCTCGATGTTCCCTATCCTGTAAATTACGGAGGAGTGGTAGACTTATTTTTCAAATTAAAAGCACTCCACGAAAAAGGAATTAAAATTCATTTACACTGTTTTGAATATGGCCGAGGAGAACAAGCTGAACTGAATAAATACTGTGAGGAAGTACACTATTACAAACGAATTGAAGGCACAAAAGGATTTTCTTTTTCCATTCCATACATCGTTACCTCCAGGAATAATAATATACTTTGGGAAAGGCTTCAAAAAGATAAATATCCAATAATCGTAGAAGGCATTCACTGCTCGTACGGAGTTTTTGCAGGACTCTTAAATGAAAGAAAAGTCATATTACGGCTGCATAATGTAGAGCATGAATACTACAAACAATTATCCCAATGGGAGAGATCTCTGGTAAAAAAAACATATTTCCACCACGAAAGTCGCCTGCTTGAGAGATATGAAAAACAGATTGCAAATGCCTGTTATATCCTGACTGTATCTGAAAAAGATAAACAAACCTACAAATCAAAATTTGGAGCAGCGAACATAAGCTATCTCCCAGTTTTTATTGAAAAACAAACCATTGATTCCCCTGTTGGCAAAGGGAACTATGCTCTTTATCATGGCAACTTATCTGTTGCAGAAAATGAAAAGGCTGCCTTATGGTTGCTGGAAAAGATCTTCAACGATCTAGATATCCCCCTGGTTATTGCTGGGAATAATCCATCTGACAAATTGATGAAATTAAGTCACAAGCGACCCACTACTTGTATTATTGCCAATCCAGAGGAAAATGAAATGAATGATCTTATTAGCAAAGCACATCTGCACATATTACCTTCTTTTACAGATAGCGGTATAAAATTGAAACTAATCAATGCCCTATATAAAGGGAGACATGTGATTGTTAATGAAGCAATGGTGGCGGGTACCGGACTCGAAAATGCTTGTCACCTAGCAGACAGTGCAGCTTTGATGAAATATCAGGCATATCGTTTATTTCAACTTCCATTTACGGAAGAGGATACTAATAAAAGAGAAAAAATACTATCCGAAATTTTTGATCAGGAAGCACAAATCAATACGCTGATCAGCTTACTGTTTGACTAAGGTCCTGCAATTTCCCCCCTTCGGTTTTTATTGTACGAGCAGGAAATTTTTTCACAACGATAAAATCATGAGTAGCCATTACAACAGCAGTATTGTATTCTGAACAAACCTTGCGTAAAAGCAACATAATCTCATCGCTAGTTTCTGGATCGAGATTACCGGTAGGCTCATCTGCTAAGATCAACTTAGGTGAATTTAAAAGCGCACGGGCTATGTCTACACGCTGCTGCTCTCCTCCGCTCATCTCATAAGGCATTTTAAATCCTTTCGCCTGAAGACCTACTTTTGTTAAAACATCTTTTATTTTCTCATCCATTAATCCTTGATCTTTCCACCCTGTAGCCTTTAAAACAAACATTAAATTATCATATACCGTTCGGTCCGTAAGCAATTGAAAATCCTGAAAAACAACACCTAATTTTCTTCTGAGGTAAGGAACATTTTTCCAATTCATCTCTCTCAGATTGAACCCCGCAACCATTCCCTCCCCTTGTTCCAGAGGCAATTCTCCATATAATGTTTTTAAAAGTGAAGACTTACCCGTTCCAGTCTTCCCAATAAGATATACAAATTCACCTTCTTTGACAGAAAGATTAACATCTCCCAGAATCATATTTCCACTTTGGAAAATGTTTACATTTTTAAGTTCTACAATGGGCAACATGATGCAATGTTACAAAAAAATAAGGAATCCTAAATCAACAGATACTTATGCAGATTAAAAGAATTTATATTTTTGACATAACAATTTATGAAAAATGAATCCTACGACATTGACCTTAAAAAAAATATATAAAATCATCGCTTTTTGCATTTTTGTCGCACTTGTTATTATTGTAATATCCATTGGTTGGGTTATCGCCAACAAAGACTCGATAGTAAACAAGGCTATCCATAATGCAAATGATGGCTTCCAGGGAGTTCTACAGATTGAAAAGGCAGAAATTTCCCCTTTAAAAAACTTCCCCTACATATCTATAGAACTTAAAAATGTGAAAATATATGAAACCAAAAATACAGATACTATTCCTGTAGTAAATGTGCATCACGCATATATAGGATTTGATCTGGAACATATCATAAATAAAGAATTCATTATTAAAAAGATTGTATTGGAAAACGGCGCGATTAATATCGTGCAGTATCCAAACAATGAATTTAATATAACTAGAGCCTTCACACCTAAAGTGGCAACAAAAGAAGATACTAGTCGACCATTTACATTGAGGTTAAAAAAAATTGAACTTAAGAATATCGACAGAAAGAAAAAGAATCTTACCAATGCCCTGCTGGTCGAAGCCGACATTCAGCAAGCAGATGCAGGATTTAATAAAACGAAAGACGATATCCATTTACATCTGGACGGAAGATTTTTATTGAATATATTCAAAGACAATAAACCCACTTATATTTATCATAAACACCTAGAATTATATACCGACTTCACTTACCACCAAAAAAACCAGATCATTAATCTCAAAAAAACAGCTGTTGTAATGGAGGGCGTTGATTTTGATTTAAGTGGGAAAATTGAAATCAATAACGAAATGAATGTTGACCTAACACTAACTGGCAAGAAGCCTAATTTTGATCTATTCATTGCATTTGCTCCGGAAGATCTCATACCCACATTAAGAAGTTATGACAGCAGAGGGAAAGTTTATTTTGACGCACATATCAAAGGTAAAACTGCGAATAACCAAACTCCTTTTATAGTCGCTAATTTCGGATGCAAAGATGGTTATATTAATAATCCGGAAGCCAACAGAGCTATAGATCAACTTGGATTTCATTGTAGCTTCACAAATGGCAAGGAACACAACGCATCTTCCTCCATATTTGAATTGAGAGATTTTACAGCAAGGCCAGAAGCCGGGAAGTTTAAAGCGAATCTAAAGGTCAGCAATTTCAATTCACCTGAAATTAATATGCAGCTCGACTCAGATTTCAATTTAGATTTTCTGACTAATTTCCTACGACTAAAGGACTTAAAAAACTTAACCGGCCAGGTGCTCCTAACAATGAATTTTCACGATATCATTGATCTTCAACATCCTGAAAAAGCACTTGAGAAATTCAACCAGGCCTACTATTCAAAATTAACCATCAAAGATCTGAACTTTAAATCCGACAGCTACCATTTACCTATCAAAAAACTGAATGTGGAAGCCGTCGTAACCGGCCAGCACCTAAATCTGATAAATTGCAGTCTTAATCTAGGCAATAATGACATAGCAGTAAAAGGGAAGGTTTCGAATATTCCTTCTATACTACATAAGACCAGCGATTCAATTAATGCTGAATTACATGTAAGATCAAACCATTTGGATTTTAAAACATTAATGCCAAAAAGTAATCAGTCATCCAACATTGACGAAGTGCTTTCCGACCTCAGATTTGACATCGCATTTAAAGGAAAAGCCAATACCTTCATTACTTCAAGATCCTTGCCTGTAGGTAAATTTTATATTACCAATATCTCAACAAATCTTAATCACTATCACCACAAACTAGACGGATTCAATGGCGTTTTTTATGTAAATGAGACAGATGTGCTGATTAAAAAAATAGATGGGAAAATAGATCTTTCAGATTTTCATTTTACAGGGAAAATCGGCCATTATGATCTTTGGCTGTCTGATACAAAAAGAGGCAACACCGATCTCGATTTTGACTTAACAAGCAACGAGATTCATTTCAAGGATATCTTCACCTACAAAGGCATCAACTATATGCCGGAGGAATATAGAAATGAGGATATCAAACAATTAAAGCTGCACGGACATGTTACGCTTCACTACGATAGTATTTTAAAATCAACCGACTTCTATCTTACAGAACTAAATGCACAACTTAAACTTCATCCATTACGTTTTTATGGATTTAACGGCAATCTTCATTTTGAGAATCATGTTTTAAAAATTAAAAATTTCTCCGGCAATCTGGGTGATAATGACTTTAAAATCAACGGCATTTATCATGCTGATCAAACTTCAGCCACTCATCAAATATCCATTGAGGCAAAGCGGATGAATATTAATGAAATCATTACCTACAATCCCCCGCCGGCAAATACAAAGGTGGAACACGATTCAGGTCACAATTTTTTTGCAGCCCCTTTTCCCAACCTCATCATGAATGCACGCATTCAGGATTTAACCTATCACAATTATCATTTAGCCAACATTACAGGTCAGGTAAGCTTAAAACCAAACCATTATATACATCTCGATAAATTGCAATTTGTAGCGGCCAAAGGACTCATTGAAATTTCAGGCTACTTCAACGGGTCTAATCCGAACAATATCTATCTGAGTCCGGATATCAAATTGCAAAAAGTAGATCTGGATCAGATGTTTGTCAAGCTGGACAATTTTGGTCAGGATATGTTGGTATCCGATAATGTACATGGGTTATTCACCGGCAGAATAAAAGGAAAAATCAAACTGCACACGGATTTCACACCCCTCATCAACGAATCGGATCTGCAAATGGATGTGTCTATTGAAAACGGACGGCTGGATAATTTTGCCCCCATACAAGCCATGTCATCTTACTTCATGGACAAAAATCTCAATCGTATTAAGTTTGACAAACTCGAAAATCGGTTCACCTTAAAAAATGGCCAGCTATCTTTCCCGAATATGACGATTAATTCAAGTTTAGGTTTTTTAGAAATAGCTGGGAGTCAGTCTGTAGACTTAAAGATGGATTATTACGTCAGAATTCCTTTAAAATTAGTCGGAAAGGTCGCCTTTAATAAATTATTTAATCGGTCACCCAAAGAAATAAGTCCGGAACAGGAAGATGAATTAATCATAAAAGATACGCTTAGACGCACTCGTTATATTAACATTCGCTTATTAGGCACACCGGATGATTATAAAATTTCAATCCAAAAGAATAAAGATGTAAAATCAGGAATTCACTTTAAAAGAACAGATGACTTTTTATTTGAAGATCTAGAATCTGAGTTTGAGAATAAATAACTTAAGAATATACTATACAAGTATCTCCTCTGTGTAATTCAAGTGATTTCTTATCAGATGCTTCAACATAACCGATCACGGAAGCTTCTACTCCATAGGATTCGGCAATACGGATCAAGTGGTCGGCTGCTGAAGGACTCGTATAGATCTCCATACGAATACCCATATTAAACACCTGATGCATTTCTTTGTCATCCGAACCCGAATTTTTCTGGATCATGTCAAAAATGGGAGGAACTGAAGGCAAATTATTTTTGATGATCTTCAGCGGTGCAGGTAAATATTTCAGACACTTGGTCTGTCCGCCCCCACTGCAATGTATCAATCCATGCACATCATCAAAATGTCGCTCCAGTATCTCTTTGATCACAGGAGCAAAACTGCGGGTGGGTGATAATAAGAGCTGACCGATATTCCGTTTAAATGATTGCTTCATGTTCATGCCATGGGCCGACAGTTCCACTTCGTCTGTCAGTCTATGATTGCCTATATAGACAACATCATCCGATAATGTTGGCTCGAAAGTTTCTTTGAAATGTTCTGCATAATATTTTGACAACACATCATGCCTTGCACTGGTAAGTCCGTTGCTCCCTAATCCGCTATTATAAGATGCCTCGTAATGACATTGTCCGTAAGAAGCCAATCCGACAATCACATTCCCCGCCTGAATTTTTTCATTAGTAATTAACCTCGACTTATGTTGCCTGGCCGTCATGGTACCATTCACGGCAATCGTACGTACAAGATCTCCTACATCAGCGGTTTCTCCTCCCAAATAGGCAATATCAATACCATACTGACGAAAAGTTTCAAACAATTCGGCTGTACCCTGAATGATCTGCTCAATCACTTCACCCGGAATAATGCTTTTATTGCGATCGATGGTACTGGAGAAAAGCAAATCATTATAAATGCCTACACAGATCAGATCATCGAGATTCATCACCACCGCGTCCTGCGCAATTCCTTTCCAAACAGAGATATCACCTGTTTCTTTCCAGTAGAGATATGCCAGAATACTTTTGGTACCAGCACCATCTGCATGGGCCACGTTCACCCAGTCCTTATCCTTGCCTAGATAATCAGGATACAACTTGCAAAATGCATTCGGGTACAAACCCTGATCCAGATGTTTGATCGCCTGATGAATTTCTTCTTTTTGAGCCGATACGCCCCGTTTTGAATACAATGACATGAGAGAATTTTCTATGGCCCAAAACTACATGATAACAGAGCCACGGCAAAATCATTAGTTTTGCACTCATTTTCAACCCAGCATGAAGGTTTTCAGACTCATAGACCGTTTGCCCGCTTTCAACAAATCAGTAGTGACCATCGGCACCTTCGATGGCGTGCATTTGGGTCATCAGAAAATTATTCTGCAGTTGAAAGAAGAAGCCCATTCTATTGGAGGAGAATCCGTGCTGATTACATTTCATCCTCATCCGAGACATATCATTCATCCCGACCTGAATTTACCCGAACTCACCACACTGGAAGAACGTATTCAACTGCTTAGAAGATACGGCATTGATAATCTGGTGGTGGTTCCTTTCACGGAAGGATTTGCTTCCCTTTCAGCTGAGAAATTCATTGAGGAATTTCTGGTAGATAAATTCCATCCAAATAAAATTATCATTGGATACGACCATAAATTCGGCAATAACAGAGAAGGCGACTTTCATTTACTTGAAAAATGGTCGAACCACTATCATTATGAGGTTAAAGAAATTGATGAGCAGCTGATTCAGGAATCTATTATCAGTTCCACTAAAATAAGAACGGCGCTGCTGAATGCAGAGATAGAAAAAGCCAATCAATTTCTCGGTCACCCCTACTCATTTACCGGCAAAATTGTACTTAACAACCAAACTGGCCGCAGTATTGGGTTCCCGACGGCCAATCTAGAAATATCGGAAAAAAATAAACTCATTCCCTCAAATGGTGTTTATACCGTAACCGCCGAACTGGAAGGAGGCAGTAATTCGTTAAAAGGGATGATGAATATCGGTATGCGCCCAACGGTAAACGGACAGTCGAAAGCGATCGAAGTACATCTGTTTGATTTCGATCAGGATATTTATGATCGTCATCTAACAGTATGGATGCATCATTATCTGAGAGCCGAACAAAAATTTTCAGGACTCCCTGCTTTGCAGGAGCAACTGCATAAAGACAAAACCCAATCGATTGAGTTACTTGCCAATTTTAAATTTTAAAACAAAGAATCCATGCAAACCATCAATCCAACGACCACAAAGGCCTGGCAAGCATTAACGCAACATGCAACAGAAATGAAGCAAAAACATCTTCGTGATCTTTTCAAAGAAGACCCGAATCGCTTCGCTCAATTCAGCACCTGTTCTAAAGATATCGTACTGGATTTTTCAAAAAATATCATCAATAACACAACACTCAAGTTGCTGGTTCAACTCGCAGAAGAATGTCAGTTAAAAGAAGCGACAGCATCCATGTTCGCCGGTGAAAAAATAAATCGTACAGAGAACAGAGCTGTTTTGCATACGGCCCTGCGCAATTTTTCAGGCAAGTCGGTTATCACTGATGGGAAAGATATAATGCCAGATATACAACGTGTATTATCTCAGATGAAATCTTTCTGCGAAAAAGTGCATTCCGGCGAATGGAAAGGATATACCGGTAAAAAAATTAAATATATTGTCAACCTCGGCATCGGCGGAAGTGATCTGGGTCCGGTGATGGTAACAGAAGCCCTCAAACCATATTGGGTAAAAGGCATTGAAACCTATTTCGTAAGTAATGTGGATGGTACGCATATTGCGGAGACATTGAAAAAGGTAAATGCCGAAGAGACATTATTTCTGGTCGCTTCCAAAACATTTACCACGCAGGAAACCATGACCAATGCGCATAGTGCAAGAAGTTGGTTTCTGCAACATGCGAAAGAAGAAGTTCATATTGCCAAACATTTTGCGGCACTTTCCACCAATGAAAAAGAAGTGGTAGCCTTTGGAATTGACAAAGCCAATATGTTTGAATTCTGGGATTGGGTTGGCGGCCGATATTCGTTATGGAGCGCTATCGGATTATCCATTGCCCTTACCATCGGATATGAAAATTTTGAATCTTTATTACAGGGTGCCCATCTTGCTGATGAACATTTTCTCAACGAAAAATATGAAAGAAACATACCGGTGATCATGGCACTACTAGGTATCTGGTATGCCAATTTCTTTGATGCGAAAAGTTATGCCATCCTTCCTTATGATCAGTATCTGCATCGATTTGCCGCTTATCTGCAGCAAGGAGATATGGAAAGTAACGGAAAGTTTATAGACCGAAACGGACAACGCGTGAGTTATTCAACCGGTCCAATCATCTGGGGTGAACCCGGCACCAACGGACAACATTCATTCTACCAATTGATTCATCAGGGAACGCATTTAATCCCCTGCGATTTCATCGGCACAGCAAATAGTCACAATCCCGTAAGCGATCATCATGAAAAACTGATGAGTAATTTCTTTGCGCAAACAGAAGCCTTGATGAACGGGAAAACAGTTGACGAATTAAAGGCAGAAGGTGTTAGTGAATCACTGATACCTTATAAAGTATTTGAAGGCAACCGACCTACCAATTCTATTTTGATCAAACGCATCACTCCGTACACTTTAGGACAACTGATCGCATTTTATGAACATAAAATTTTCGTACAGGGTGTTATCTGGAATGTGTACAGTTATGATCAGTGGGGCGTGGAATTAGGCAAAGTGCTAGCTAATAAAATTCTGCCCGAATTAAAGAGTGAAGATCAGATACATTCACATGATGACAGCACGAATGCGCTTATCAATTTGTATAAGAACTTCCGAAAAGGTTAATCATAATTTTATTAGCGACAGAGGATAATTAAAATAACTTACTCAACTCCATAATGATGCAGGGTAAGCGCCATTTTCTATTAGTTGATTGATCCGTTCCTGAACCCCGGGCGCATCTTCTTTATAAGTCACCCCAAACCAATCAGCATTGGTAGGAATTACTTTGATCGTACCAAGTTCTTCTTTGATGAATGTATCTGCCACTAACGGAATGAAGAATTCAGATTTAAGTTCCTGACCGGAAGTCTTGAGGAACGTTTTAAATAATTTACTCGTCAGATAAAAAATGGAATCATCAAAACACCAGAAATTCATGCTCACGCTGGAGTGATAAGGGACTTCGTGTTTGCCTTCTGTATCCTCATAAACGATCTTCTCTCCTTCTGCATAAATTTTGGTTCTTTCGGAAATGCTCACCAAATTATCTTGCGCATCGACTTCACAAACCCCACGACTAACCGTACCATTCGGACTTAATGTTTTAGACAGATCATATCCAATGATGGCATGTTGTTCAGTATTGCAATCTGTTGTCAAAAAATTAAATGCTTTCTGAAAAGCATCTCTGCCATAAAAATCATCCGCATTGATTACGGCAAAAGGTTCTTTTATGACATCTTTGGCACATAAAATGGCATGCGCTGTACCCCATGGTTTCTGACGATCCTGCGGGATGACAAAATCTCCCGTAAACGAATCCAGCGACTGATACACATATTCCGTTTGCACTTTGCCATTCAACTTGGGCTCAAATACATTTTTAAATGCATCCGCAAAATCCTTACGAATTACAAATACTATTTTCCCAAATCCGGCACGAATGGCATCATAGATGGAATAGTCCATAATGGTTTCGCCATTTGGACCAAATCCTTCGGTTTGCTTCATACTTCCGTAGCGGCTGGCCATACCTGCCGCTAATATTAACAAAGAGGGTTTCTTTTCTAAACTCATACTTTCATAATTTCGACAAGCGTCTGAAGGGTAATTTTCAGATCAAAGTAATTTTAAAAGCGTAGCGAAGATAAGGAAGTCCGCATTGAAACACTTATTTGACATAACTAAAAATATAAAAGTTAATACGGTCGGGAATATTCTGATAAAGAATAATGACTATTCCTTAGACATTGCGCGTTTTGACCTGCTGCACCCTATGATCTCGGGGAATAAATTTTTTAAATTAAAATATAATATTGAAGAGGCGATCAGGCAGCATAAAAAAGGTGTTCTCACGATGGGGGGCGCCTACTCCAATCACCTGATTGCTACTGCCTGTTACGCCAAAGAATACGGATTGAGTTCAAAAGCAATTGTAAGAGGGCCTATACATAATCCTTTAAATCATACCCTTGAATATTGTGTACAGTTTGGAATGGAATTGATTCCGGTTGAAAGATCCCTATTTGATGAAAGGCAACATGAAGTACAAAAGATTATTTCAGAGCAGAGAGATTATTTCTTTATTCCTTACGGAGGAAGCAATGAAGAAGGAATAAAAGGTGCCGCTGAAATGACAGCCATGATCCCGTATTTTGAAACTTATGACATCGTATGTTGTTCCATAGGGAGCGGGACCATGTTCAAAGGAATTCGTAAATCCATGTTCTCTAATCAGACTTTGATCGGTATCCCCTCGATTAAAATAAAAGCAGAGGAACAAGAGTTTTATTTAAATGAGTATGGCACAACGAATAATCGAATTAAAATTTATTTTGATTATGCCGGAAAAGGATTTGGGAAAATGGATCTCCGGACAATATCTTTCATGAATGAATTATATCGAGCCTATGATATTCCAACCGACTTTGTGTATACCGGCAAATTATGCTATGCCATTATGGATCTTATGAATAAAGGAGAGATCAAAAAAAATCAGAAGGTGCTGATCATTCATTCAGGCGGCTTACAAGGCAATCTGTCCCTGGAAAACGGAACACTCATCTATTAACAATTATCTTTGTACACAGATGAAAAAAATACTTATCCTGCTTGCTTTAATTTTCTCTGCGCTATTTGTAAGCGGTCAAAAAGACACCCTGCCTGATTTTAGTGTAAAAAAAATAAACGGACAGATCATTATCAGCTGGCATAATCTATTCAAGAACGCTATACAAGTCAACATACAAAGATCAAAAGAACCGAATAAAAGTTTTATTACAATTCATTCAACACCAGACCCTAAAGCCAGGCATTACAAATACATAGACAAAACACCACCTCATGACTCTTGTTACTACCGCATATTTATACTTTTCGAAGGGACAAACTATCAATTTAGTAAGATTGTAAGGCCGATTCATTCAAATGAAACTAATGTGGTAACGGTAGTGGAAATCAAACAAGATTCTTCCGAGAAAAAGACGATAGCTGTTCCTGAAAAAAAAGAAGAGAAAGAAATAATCATACAAATACCCGCTGAAAAAAAACAAGATACAGTAATCATAAAACCTGCAAAAAAGGTCATTCCTGATATCAAAAAACCAGATATAATTTCAGAAGAAATTAAGCTAGAATTTAAGGCGCACAACTATGCACTCAGATCGCATAGAACCCAATTGAGATTTAAA
>CAZZJD010000027.1:0-12335 GCA_964654305.1 uncultured Chitinophagaceae bacterium | reverse complement strand
GAATTTAAAGGCGGTGCTTCCAAGTCCAAGGTTGTTATGATCGTAAAAACAACTTTTACAGAGCCTGGATACAATATTTATGTAAGCCGCCGTCCGGCACTAATTAATCTCGAAGTGATTTTCAAAAAAGAGGGTGTTGAACTAGCTAATATAACTTTAAAAGGTGCTCCGGGTTCGGTATATGGCGGATATGATTTTGATACTGGAGTACGTATCACAGAAGCTTATGCGAAAGCAGGAAAGGAGTTAAGTAAATTTTTCTTAAAAAAGGCACGTTAATATTTTTTCCGCAACATAAAAAAGCCGCTCCGAAAAGAGCGGCTTTTTTATATCAAGCTACTAAGTGCAATATGTAATCGCTATTTTAGTAAATCCTCAAGGCCTCTTTCCGGATGCCTGGCACGACAGGAAGAAAAAAACTGAATAATCATTTTGAAATCTTCCGTTTCATTTTCAGGATGCATTATAGCCCCGATTACTACTTGCTTTTTCAAAAAATCAAACCCCATAGGAAGAATAGGCACTTTTGCAGCTTTGGCAATATGATAAAAACCAGTTTTTAATTGTGCTACTTTTTTACGGGTTCCTTCCGGACTCATAGCAAGAATAAAATGATTGTGTTCCTTAAATTTCGCCACCACCTGATCAACCACACCCTTTGATGAAGATCGATCTACAGGTATACCCCCGATCTTTCTGAAATACCATCCCAAAATTCCATCAAACAATTCTTTCTTACCCAGGAAGTGCGCTTTGTCTATTTTCAATTCATGCTTCAAGGCCAATCCAACAATAAAATCCCAGGCACTTGTATGAGGCCCAGCAATAACAACCATTTTGGCAATATGATAAGGGAATTCTCCACGGATAGTCCATCCGCTTTTTCGAAACCAAAGTCCGCATAGCCATTGAATCATAAACGGAAAGTACGAACAAAATAAATTATCATATTTGTTGATTTGTTTAGCCGCTTAGGCGTTGATATAATGCTTTCTAATCGTCTGACAACAAGTAACTTAATGAACTTGCATAACCATTATCATATTTCAGGATCTGAAACTGCACGAATCTTGCAACGATAAAATTTGTTCATGATCAATTACAATCTTATGTTTGAAATCCAAAAGCCTTAATTACAACGATGATTGCTTCAGCCAAAACCGAACTACGGGATTGGGTAGACAAGATGGCTGCCCATTTGCGTCCCGACAATATCCATTGGTGCAATGGATCACAGGAAGAGTACGATCGAATTTGCAACCTCCTGGTAGAAAAAGGAACATTTATTAAATTAAACCCTGAAAAAAGGCCCAATAGTTTTGCCTGCTTCAGCGACCCAAGTGATGTAGCTAGAGTAGAAGACAGGACCTTCATTTGCAGTCGCAGAAAAGATGATGCCGGCCCTACCAACAACTGGATGGAGCCAAATCAGATGAAAGAAAAGCTTGAAGAGCTGACGGGAGGATCCATGAAAGGAAGAACACTGTATGTTATTCCTTTTTGCATGGGCCCTATTGGGTCTCCTTATTCCCGATATGGTGTGCAGCTTACTGATAGCGAGTATGTTGTTGTAAACATGCGCATCATGACTCGTATGGGGGAGCAGGCGATGCCTTATTTGGGAAGTGATTTTGTAAAATGTGTGCACACCTTGGGAGCACCATTGGAACAAGGACAAAAAGATGTTAGGTGGCCTTGCAATCCTACTGTTAAGTATATCACTCATTTTCCGGAGGACCGTCTGATTGTTTCTTATGGAAGTGGTTATGGTGGTAATGCCTTGCTTGGTAAAAAATGCTTTGCTCTTCGAATTGCCAGTGTAATGGGACGTGAAGAGAACTGGCTTGCAGAACATATGCTAATCATGGGGGTAGAGTCTCCTGAAAAGGAAAAAACCTATGTAGCGGCCGCTTTTCCTAGTGCATGCGGTAAAACTAACTTTGCCATGATGATTCCTCCCAAAGGAATGGATGGATGGAAGATCACAACTGTAGGAGATGATATTGCCTGGCTACATAAAGGAGACGACGGAAAAGTATATGCCATTAATCCCGAAGCCGGGTATTTTGGTGTGGCCCCCGGCACAAATGAAAAGACCAACCCCAATGCCATGCAGTCGATCTGCAAGGATACTATTTTTACCAATGTTGCGATTACTAAGGACGGAGATGTTTGGTGGGAAGGAATGACTAAGGAGATGCCGGAAGGTTTGACCGACTGGCATGGGCAGCCTTATAATTCTGCCAGTGGAAAGCCGGCAGCACACCCAAATGCAAGATTTACCGCCCCGGCACATTTGAATCCTGTTATCGATTCCCAATGGGATGATAAGAGAGGAGTGCCTATTTCTGCGTTTATTTTTGGTGGCAGAAGAGGAACTGCGATACCTCTCGTATATCAATCATTTAACTGGAGTTATGGCGTATATCTTGCTGCTACAATGGGTAGTGAAATGACTGCAGCAGCATTTGGTGAGTTGGGTAAAGTGAGAAGAGACCCCTTTGCTATGCTGCCTTTCCTGGGGTATCATTTGGGTGATTATTTTAATCATTGGCTGCAGTTTGGCCGCGATCTTCCGAATGCACCAAGAATATTTGGAGTTAACTGGTTCCGTAAAGATGCTGATGGCAATTTCGCTTGGCCGGGTTTTGGGCAAAATATGCGGGTATTGAAATGGATCGTTCAGCGAACGAAGGGAAGAACAAGTGCCGTAGAGTGCCCTATCGGATGGCGCCCCCGATACAGAGATATTTGCTGGGATGGAATGGAAGAATACACAAGAGAGCAATTCAATGCCATTATGAATGTGGATAGGGAGATGTGGAAGCAGGAATTACTCGGACATGAAGAATTGTTTGAAAAAGCATATGATCGTCTTCCCAAAGAATTCTTTTTTATGAGAGAGTTGATTCTGTCAGCTTTATGGAGAAGTCCGGAGCATTATAATCTCGCCCCCGAAAGGCATGATGATTAATGAAGAAGTTGTTAGTACTTTTGTGCTACACGATCATTAAAAATTCATGACGAAAAAATTATCGGAGCTGGAGCAGGGAGAGTCGGGCATTATTCATGCTTTTGAAAAAGATGAGATTTATTTAAAGCTAATGGAGATGGGTTGTGTTCCAGGAGAAGAGGTAACGGTAGACACCATTGCCCCATTAGGCGATCCCATAAGTATTCGTATTTCCGGATATCATCTTAGTATGAGAAAAGAAGAGGCGGCTCTTATCTGGGTAAAAATAAATTAGTACAATTATTCGTCGTGACCTTTCATTAATAGTTTTACCATACTTTGATATCAAATGAAGATAGGCCTGTTTTTTGGTTCTTTCAATCCTGTTCATCATGGTCATCTTATTATCGCACAACATTTACTCAGCGAAACAGATCTTGCGCAGATATGGATGGTAGTTTCTCCGCAAAATCCATTCAAACATTCTCAGCAGCTGCTCAACGAATATCAGCGTTTGCATTTGGTAAGATTAGCCACAGAAAAAACTCCGGATATCAAAGCTGTTGATATAGAGTTCAGGTTGCCTAAGCCTTCTTATACCATAGATACACTTACTTATTTGCATGAAAAATATCCGCAACATGAGTTTTGTATTATTATGGGCAGCGACAGTGTTCAGAATCTGCCTAAGTGGAAAAATGCAGATATTATCATGAATGATTATACAATTTATGCTTACTTGCGACCAGGCTTCGAAATTATGAATACGCCTGTAAAAAAATTGATACGCGTAGAAGCACCTCTCTTATTAATCTCGTCTTCTTATATAAGGGATCAAATTCACAGAGGGAAGTCTTGTCTGTTTTTAATGCCCGAAGAAGTAAGACTTGAAATTGAAAGAAGCGGATATTACAGGTCAAAACCACCAACCGAGGAATAAACAAAATAAAGTAATCAGCGGAGCAGCAATTCTTGTGAGGGTAAGCAAATAAATCGTGGTGATAATCACAAGAAAATGCACCTTAGTTAAACTCACATCTGAAATAATAAAAAGATCTTTTGATAAGTATATTGCTGCCGCAACCATTAGCCCAACTACTGCAGACAAAATACCCTCTAGCGACCGGTATACGACTGCATATTTTTTCAGATGTTCCCATACCGGGTAGAAAAAAAGAACTAATAAGATACCCGGCAGAAATACACCAACAATTCCAATTAAGCATCCTAGTGCATGCTTCATATAACCCTGATCTCTCATTGCTATGCCACCGGTATAAGCGGCAAGAGAAAAGTTCGGACCCGGAATTGCCTGTATCATCCCAGCCCCTGCCATAAGCTCCCCCGCTTCCATATATTGCGTTTTTTCGCGAACCACAAACTGCTCATACATCATAGGAACCAACACCTGCCCCCCACCGAAAACCAGGCTGCCAAAACGATAAAAGTTTTCGAAAAGATTAAAAGACCGTCTGTTTTCCCAATCGTTTTTTCTTGCTGTTTCACTCAAATAACCTGCAATCACAAATACGAATAAAAACACCCATATATTCGCCCACCTAATATTTCCTGTTGCGGTTTCCTTTTGGGGAATTCGTTTTTTGCTGAAATTGGTAGCCAACCCACCCGCTAAAATAATAACTGGGAAAACCCATGGTGTTTTAAAGAATAAAAAACCGAGAACAAGTGCTACCAATCCAATAACACGAGTGATTGTATTATTGATGGCATGATTAAATGATTGATAAGTAGCATAGATTAAA
This sequence comes from uncultured Chitinophagaceae bacterium, assembly GCA_964654305.1. Lineage (GTDB taxonomy): Bacteria > Bacteroidota > Bacteroidia > Chitinophagales > Chitinophagaceae > Lacibacter. The sequence continues at coordinate 7,619 of CAZZJD010000027.1, read as the reverse complement.
AATCCAATTGCCATCGGGTGAAGAAATTTAAAAATATCTGTATGTAAGGTTTTTTCATCAATGTAATGATAAACAAAAGAAAATCCACTCATTAACAGAGTAGCCGGGAGAAGCCAGATAATTAGTGTGATTATTGCCAGCCAGGTACCGCCTTTTTTGTAACCTAGAATACAAATAGTTTGTGTGGAGGTGGCTCCGGGAAGTAATTGGCAAAAGGAATTGATTTCCAAAAGCTCTTTTTCGGTAAGATCTTTTCTTTTCTGAACAAAGTGTTTTAACATTAAGGCAAAATGTCCTTGCGGCCCGCCAAAAGCCGTAAGAGAGTAATATAACACCGTCTTTAAAAAACCAATATGTTTTTTAATCTGCAATTCCCTTATTTATTTATTTATTAATGTACGCCAATACTAAACTTAAATAACTTTGCCTTGCCATCAGGCAAAATTATCTTATAATTTTTTTAATGATCTTAAAAGATACAAAACGCTTTCTTTTTTCCAGGGAATATTCTCTGCTTTTTTTCCTGATATTCTTAACATCGTGCATGCCATCTTATAAATCTTATGTCAAAGATTATCAGCAAAACTTTGCCGGCATTCCTTCTCCTCCCAATTATGCTGATATGAATTTTTGGGCGGCACATCCTACCAAAAAAGACCTATCTGACAGTGTTCCTTTCCCATTACAACAAGAAAAAAAAGACACGTTGGCAGATGTTTTTTTTGTTCATCCTACGACGTATTTGAAAAACAAAAAAAATATAACCTCATTGAATTCCTCTATTTCGGATGCTGAATTGAATGCTAAGACAGATTATTCCTCAATCTTATATCAGGCCAGCGTATTCAATGCTTCTTGTAATGTATATGCTCCCCGATACAGACAGGCACATATTTCTGCCTTTTATACACAAGATACACTAGCTGCACAACAGGCATTTGAATTGGCTTATCAAGATGTTCGATCTGCATTTGAATATTATTTAATGCATCATCATAATGGAAAACCCATCATTATTGCATCACATAGCCAAGGTACATTACATGCTGCCCGACTACTTAAAGATTTTTTTGAGGATAAGCCTCTATGTAAATATCTCGTTATAGCTTATTTATGGGGCATGCCGATTCCCCCGCACTATTTTAAAACACTGTCTTTGTGCAAAGACTCGACACAATATAATTGTATTGCCGGGTGGAGATTATTCAAAGAGGGATATATTCCTGAAATGATTAAAAATGAACCTTTCGTTTCTCTTGCAGTTAATCCGATTAGTTGGAAACCAGACAGCATATATATCGATCGAAGCTATCACCAGGGAGCTGTTTTATTTAATTTCAATAAAGTATATCATAAAACACAAGGAGCTCGGATTTATAAGGGTGTAGTGTGGATAGATAAACCAAAATTTCCATTCAGCTTTTTATACACACAAAAAAATTATCATGCAGGAGATATTAATTTGTTTTATCTTGATATAAGAGAGAATATTAAACAGCGAATTCAACATTACCTTACAGAAAATCCTACGCCATCAATTCAATAATGTATAAAACAAAAAAGCTGCAGTTTTTACTGCAGCTTTTAAAGTTGTGAAGGCAGATCTTATTTAAGATGGTTGTTCAAATATTTTCCGATCTCAAACATAGTGATTTGTCCTTTTCCACCGAATACAGGCTTTAATTTAGCATCTGTGTTGATGGCGCGCTTGTTTTTAGCGTCTTGTAATTTGTTGGCTTTAATGTAAGCCCAGATTTTTTTAGTTGCTTCCGTACGGGGAACTGCTTTGTTACCAATTACTGCAGCTAAGTCAGCACTTGGAGTAAGCGCTTTCATAAAAGCTGCATTTGGTTTACGAGCTGCCTTCTTTTTAGGAGCCGCTTTTTTTACAGCTTTCTTAACTGCTTTTTTAGGAGCCGCTTTTTTTACAGCTTTCTTAGCCGCTTTTTTAGGAGCCGCTTTTTTTGCAGCTTTTTTAGGAGCCGCTTTTTTTGCTTTTTTTGTTGCCATTGTTTTTGGTTTAGAAAGTTAACGGGTTAAGATGTCTTAACGGTATCCAAAGATAAAAGTTTTATAATACCAACCCATTTTTTTGGCAATTTTTTTTACAGATTTTCAGAGGGGAATTCGTTATTTTTTTACTCCCCCAGGATTGCAGATTTGCCGATTTGTACTGCGTTTAAATTCTATTTTATGGACTGTTTGATTTGCATAGAGACCGACCTCATCTACCCTTGGGCATCATAGGGATAAATCCGTGAAAACTAAGCCTGTTAAGGGTTTCATTAAAATATCAGATGTCTAGAGATCCTGATTATCAACTGAAGATGATTTGTATACGCCCGGTAGTGCCACTAATTTTGTGTTATCAATTCACAGCCAAATCAGCGGTTTATATGTTGATTTTGACTCTGAAACCGTTCCCGCTCGATTGTTTTCCATCGAGGTCCTGCCATCTGGAAAAGTTTATTGTTAACACTTAAAATCAATGGTATGACAAAGAAAATTCTTGTATTCGGACTCTTAATTATTATCAGTTTAAGAACTTTTGCAAATGATGAACTTCCGGCAATGCCTTCTTTTGAATTACATGCTGCCGGTAAGATTGATCAATGCCCTGTTTATCAGCTAAAATTAAACAGCTTACGAATCGCTGCTTATCAGATAATAATCAAAGACGAATTCGGAGATGTTTTATATGAAGAATATCTTTCTGGTAATGATATCGTACGCAATTACATGATCAATATCCGTGAGCTTGGAAACAGGCCTGTTTCCATTGAGGTAATCAATGCGGCAGGAATAACCATCAAGACATTTACGACCACCACCGGCGAAAAATTTTCAAACTAAGAAGTTTTTATAATCAATAGTTCATACGGGTTGTCTTTTTAGGCGACCCTCTTTTTTTGTGCAAAAGAAAGTATCAGGAACGCTTTAAAACGAAAAGATCCCCCGTGGAAACGGCGGATCGTAATCGATTGCTTGCCATATGAAAAAATTGTAAAAACCTATATTTTATGCACTATTAAGAGCGCGTGTTCCGAACTTTGCGATCTGTTGTAAATCTTATTGATTCGTTCAACAATACAAAATTACACCCGCCGACATGGCTGAAAAAGACAAGTTGAGGCTTTTTTTATGATGTCAAACGGGGCTTAATCAATCAAAACCCTTTACTAGTAAGGGTTTTATAAAATGATCCATCAGATGGCAAACAGCTATTCCGATATATTATTTCAACTGGTTCACACTTTAGAGAAAGCTGAAAAGCGGCATTTTAAGCTGTATATCAAACGAAGTTCGGCCAAACAAGACCTTAAAGTGATCCAATTATTTGATGCACTGGATAAAATGGAAGATTATGATGAACGTATCATTTTTAAGAAGATTCCTTCTTTGACGAAGCCCCAACTTGCCAATCTGAAAACGCACTTGTATAAAGAATTGCTGGCCAGTTTACGTCTGCTCAAGACTTCTGATAATATCGATCTTCAACTGAGTGAATTACTTGATCATGCCCGTATTCTGTATAATAAAGGATTGAAGATCCAGGGTCTCCGTATCCTTGAAAAAGCAAAAGAACAGGCTCGAACACATAGCAAATTCAATACGCTGGTACAAATTCTTTCGCTTGAAAAAAAGATTGAGATCCTGCATATCACTCGTAGTCCGGTTGAAAAAACCCAACAATTGGCAGACGAATCCACGGCAATCGGGTTACATATAGACCGTGTTACCCGTTTGTCTAACCTTGCTTTATTACTCTATCGATGGTATGTGTTGAATGGTCACTCCAGAGATGAGGAAGACGAAAAAGATATTCGCGCTTATTTTAAAGAACAGCTGCCTAAAGATATTAATCAGATCTCCGGCTTTTATGAAAAGCTCTATTTGTATCAGAGCTATTGTTGGTATGCTTTTATCCGACAAGACTTTATCATGTATTACCGTTATGCACAAAAATGGGTAGACCTTTTTGAGCAGGAACCGATCCTTAAATCGGTCGAGACAGGACATTATATAAAGGGGATACACAGTTTGCTGAACGCTCATTTTGATCTCAGAAACTTTTCCCTTTTTGATGAGGTGCTGCAAGGCTTTATTGATTTTGAAAAAACAGATACAGCTCAGAAATATGACAATTTCAGAACACATACTTCCTTATATATTACCACTGCACGGATCAACGGACATTTAATGAAGGGGAGTTTTTCTGAGGGCGTAAAGATGATTCCTGAGATTGAGCAAAAGCTAAAAGCATATGCTCTTTATGTAGATCATCACCGAATTGTAGTTTTTAACTATAAAATCGCCTCTCTGTATTTTGGAAACGGTGATTATGAAAAGGCGATCGATTATTTACAGGAGATTATCAATAGCCCAATCGATTTACGCATTGACCTGCATTCTTATGCTCGACTCTTGCATCTGGTCTGCCATTATGAATTGGGTAATTATGAGATCCTTGATTCTCTGGTTAAGGCAGTTCATCGTTTCATGCTGCGCATGAAAAATCTTACCGTTGTAGAAGAGAAGATTTTTCGCTTTTTAAAGAAAAATTATATTGGCCCGCAGGATATTCGAGAAGGATTAAAAAAATTGCTCGAAGATATCCGGCATCTTGAAAAGAACCGACATGAGACACGTGCTTTTGCTTATCTGGATATTGTTTCGTGGGTGGAGAGTAAAGTGCATAATTCCAGCATGCAGGAAGTAATTAGAAAAAAATACATGAAAAGTAAGAGAAGGTGATATAGATTGTAAGGGGATAATTAATAATGAGTAGTTATTAATTGAAGAGCACCTACAGATAACCTTCCTCTGACAAAAGACTAACTGATTGTATAGCTCATTCCGCCGTCTTTCTCATCTTTTAATTGAACGCCGAGTTCAGCCAGTCGGTTTCGAATTTGATCGCTAGTAGCAAAGTCTTTCTTTTTCTTCGCCTCTTTACGGATATCTATTAGCAAACGCATCACGCCGTCCAATTGTGACCTGTCTGCAGTTGTTTCTGCTTTTAGACCCAGAATATCCTCAACGTATAATTTCATTTGTGTTTTTAACATTTCTAAGGTAGTGCTACTGATTGCATTTGCGGAAATATGTTTGTCTTTGATGCCGTTAATGACGGGTACCAATTCAAACATATTTGCTAGTACTTTGGCTGTATTTAGATCATCATTGATGAACTCATCAAATTCTGCAACCAACTGCTTTACCTTGTCCTCCAGTTCCGGATCTTCTGCAAGTATATCTCCCTCTGATTTCAATTCTTTTAGCCATGCATAAGCCTCCCATAAACGCTTCCACCCTCTGTCTGCAGCTTGTAATGCTTCATTGCTGAAGTCAAGTGTACTTCTGTATTGTGTTTGTAGAATAAAGAAGCGAATGGTCATTGGAGAATAAGATTTCTCCAGTAAAGGATGATTGCCACTAAATAATTCAGTCAGCTTGATAACATTGTTATAGCTCTTGCCCATCTTTCTACCGTTAATGGTAATCATATTATTATGCATCCAGTATTTGACGGGCGATTGATGATTACAGATGGTGCTTTGTGCGATTTCACTTTCATGATGCGGAAATTGTAAATCCATTCCGCCTCCATGAATATCAAACTGCGCTCCGAGATATTTTGTTGCCATAGCAGAACATTCGATATGCCAGCCGGGATAACCTACTCCCCATGGACTTTTCCAGCGCATGATATGTTCTGGAGCAGCCTGCTTCCATAATGCAAAATCTGCTTTGTCCCGTTTCTCCTCCTGTCCCTCAAGTTCGCGGGTGGTTTCAAATAATTCCTCCAATACTCTGCCACTTAATTTACCGTAATCATGTCCGGCAGCATATTTTTTTACATCAAAATAAACGGATCCGTTGACTACATAAGCATATCCTGCTTCAATCAACTGCTCGATCATACCTATTTGCTCAACGATATGTCCAGTAGCGGTAGGCTCAATGGAAGGCTGCAGTGTATTGAACTGATTCATTGCCCAGTGAAATAAAGAAGTGTACTTATGTACCAACTCCATCGGTTCGAGTTGTTCCAGAACGGCTTTCTTTGCAATCTTATCTTCTGCTTCTCTTCCTTCTTCTTCAAAATGTCCGGCATCGGTTATGTTACGAACATAACGCACTTTATATCCAAGATGCAAAAGGTATCTGTATAAAATATCAAAGGTGATATAGGGTCTTGCATGACCTAAATGGCTTTCTCCACTTACAGTAGGACCGCATACATACATACCCACATGACCGGGAATGATGGACTCAAACACTTCTTTCTGACGGGTAAGGGAATTATAGATTTTTAACTGCGACATAATATGAGATATAACTAATGGACCAAAGATACATTCCCTATTCAGTATGGGGAAGAGAAATTGAGGCTTCTATACCCTTATGATCGCTCATTTTCCAATCGTGAATGTGAAAGCTGTTAATTTGAAGCGATGGATCCGTAAAAATATAATCGATACGAAGCGTAGGTGACAGTTTTGAGAAGGTTCTTCCAATGCCCCATCCTTTTTTAAGAAAAGCATCCAAAAGATATCGGTTTACTTGCTGATAGGCATAGGAGTTCGGTACATCATTAAAGTCTCCTGAAAGAATTACCGGATGTGGGCTTTTCAGGATTTCCTTTTTTACTTCCTGCATCTGAATTGCTCTCAGATAGTTTGCGTTTTTTACTTTTCTGAGGATATTTATCCCTTGATTACTTACCTGATCAACATTCTGCTGGTCGATATGCTCAATAAATTCATAATCGTTTTTTGCGAAATACATGCTTTGCAGATGGATATTAAAAAACCGTATCGTATCATTATTAATTTTTATATCTGCCCATAAGAAAGTATGGTTGTATTCCGGCATGGTTTGAATTTTCTTCCATTGAATGATAGGATGTTTTGAAAAGATTGCGAGGCAAAAAGGATGATATCTTTCATTGTTTGTACGGATATCAGTATGTACTCCAAAGGCCCGGTCGTTGCCAGCAATGGCATATTTATATCCCAGTTTTTCTTTTAATTTTTCCAATGTAAAAGAGGAGTTCGGCTGAAGAGAAAACACCAGCTCCTGTGCACAGAAAACATCAGCATGCTGTTGTTTTACTTTTGAAATCATCAAGGGATCCGGTTTTCCTCCTTTCTCAAAAAAATTAAACAGATGTACATTCCATGAAATAACAGAAAAGGAGTTTGTCTTTTCTGCGGGTATATCCTGCTCGGGAAGCAATGAAAAAACAGAGAAAATGAGTTTATAGGAAAGTACACAAAAGAAAACAGGCAGCAGCGCTATTCGAGGTTTTACAATTAGCCAAAAGACCAGAAATATAATTTGTATAATCAACAATAAAGGAAAAGCCAAAGCAATGATATTCAGCATCCAGAAATAATCCGGATTAGAAAAAGGCAAGGTATATAAAAGCAACATAGATATTCCTGTAGCAGCATTGAGGATGACCGCAATTTTTTTGGCAATATTTCTGATGAGTCCTGCCATGAATTAGGTTACATCTGTGCCGGCTTTCTTAAGAAAATCTTTTTCTTCCTCTGTTAAAGCCTCCAGTCCTTGTTGATTTATTTTATCCAGTAATTCGTCGATTCTTTTTT
>CAZZJD010000026.1:0-12365 GCA_964654305.1 uncultured Chitinophagaceae bacterium | reverse complement strand
TCAAGAGAAGGACCTGATCCTTAATTATGGAATCTTTACAAGAAATATCAAAACCTTTATACCCGTGGTCGAAGCAGATTACAAGAGGAAATACATTTTAAGGGCAACTTATGAATTTCCTATAAATAGTGAAAGTTTTGGTGCCTACAGAATTAGAATGGCAGAGCTTGCACTTGTTGTGTTTTTCAATCCTAACGGTAAAGTCGTGCCATTTACTGAGGATTAATCCTTTTAGATTTAAATCATTTTCAGGGAGCGAGAGCTCCCTTTTTTGTTTGTTAGTTGGTGGTTTTTAGTCGTTGGTTAGCGTCCTCATATTTAAGTCAAAAATCAGAAGGCAAAACCCAAAAGTTTTTATTGCTTTTAACCTTTGACTTTTGGGTTTGTCTTGAGATGTTTCGCTTACGCTCAACATGACGTAATGCCAACTATTAAGACAACAATAACAACCATGAGAACCACGACAACTTTTGAGTTTTGACCTTTTATTCTTTGTCCTTTATTTTTTAAATTCTGTTTAAAGATTCCTAATTCATTGTAAATCAAATTGCTTTTTTTAAAATATTTACAAAAAAATCATTGTGGCAAATTTGTAGTATTAAAAAATCGGTTTAAATTCACATTACAAACAATCAATGATACAGATGCTGCCTCAGAATCAAGTGTTTTGGTATGCCGTATACGTCCGGCCCAACCAGGAGAAAAAAGTTTCGGATCAGCTGGCTAAAAAGGGTGTAGTGGTGTATTGCCCTTTGCAAAAAGTAATGCGTCAGTGGAGTGATCGTAAAAAGATCCTCGAGATTCCTGCCTTTCGTGGTTATGTATTTGTACAAATCCACGATGCTATTCGCTGGGAAGTACTCGCTACAGATGGTATTATCAACTTTGTTTGTCATGAGGGAAAACCCGCCCGTATCCCGTCTAAAGAAATCGATACCGTTCGTCTTTTCTTCCAGGATCTTTCGACATCTGTATTAGATGAAACGGATATCCGTGTGAATGATGTGGCTCGAGTATATAGCGGCGTGTTAATGGGTATGGAAGGAGAAGTTGTGGATGTAAAAAATCGTTATGCAATCCTAATGATCCCTTCATTGGGTATTCAAATGCAGGTAAAAGTCCCCAAGGAAAATATTCAGGTGCTGAATAGGAAAGCGAAGTAGACTTCGTTTCTCGTCCGTCGTTTCTCGTTTTTGGAAAAACGAAAGACGAACAACGTTTTTGGTTTTGACCTTTGACTTTTCTTCTCAGTGAATCCTATCTCCCCTCATCTCCAACTGATTCATTAGTTCCTTCTCAAATTCCAGCCATTCTTTCCAGCGTTTTCTGACTTTTGTTTTCGGTAGATATTGTTCCGCTAGAGTGATGAATAATGTATAATGTCCAGCTTCACTCTCCATAAACATCCTATAGAATTTACGCAGGTATTCATCGTTCAGTCCTTCACTTAATCGTTTGAATCGCTCGCAACTTCTCGCTTCGATCAATGCCATCGTGAGCAGTTGATCCAGAAAACGATCATCGGGATGGCCGCCTTTGGTCTGAAATCCCAGTAACGCATTTACATATTCATCTTTTCTCTGCTTTCCAAGTTTCAACCCTCTTTTATGTAATTCATTGAGCACGGCACGAAAATGTCCCCATTCTTCTGTTACAATGGGAGCCAATTCGCTAACCAACTCTTCATGCTGACTATATTTCTGTATCAATGAAATACAGGAGGTCGCGGCTTTCTGCTCACAATATGCGTGGTCGGTAAGGATATCCTCTAATGAATAGGCTGTAAGATCCACCCATCGAGGGTCAGTGGGGAGTTGGAGGCCTAGTATGTTCTTTACAGATGCAGAGTCCATGATGGGCAAAATTAGGTGCAAATTTGGTTATAGGTTGTAAGTTGTAGGTTGTTGGTTTTTCACTAATTTTCCATTTCATTAATCTCCTCCTTCATGAAGCCCTTGCGGATACTTGTCTTTTTATTGTTTTTGCTGATCACTATAGGATTGACTTATTCACTCAATACCCGCTTTGGAAAGATACCTGCACTGGGAAAATTCTTTAGTCCCCAACATGGTTTCTGGCAGCAGGCAGAGCCCTATAATCAGGACTATAATCAAACAATGAATATCCCCGGATTAAAGGGGGAGGTCAATGTTTATTTTGATGAGCGACTCGTGCCGCATATCTATGCCGATAATCAGGAGGATGCTGTTTTTGTACAGGGATATCTGCATGCTAAATTTCGCTTATGGCAAATGGAATTTCAGACGCATGCGGCTGCCGGACGTGTCAGTGAAATTGTAGGAGATGTGGCGCTGGGCTATGATCGTCAGCAACGAAGAATGGGGATGGTTTATGCTGCAGAGAATATGCTGAAGGAAATGGAAACCGATCCGCTCACGCAATCCCTCTGCAATGCTTATACAGCCGGTGTGAATGGATATATTGATCAACTCAGTGAAGCAGATCTGCCCATTGAATATAAATTGCTGGGATATCAACCTGAACATTGGAGCAATCTAAAGATCGCTTTGTTCGTTAAAGCGATGTCGAAGGACCTTTCTGCTAAAACAGATGATCTTGAAAACACACTGGCTTTATCTGTTTTTTCGGATGAGCAAATCAAATTCCTCTTTCCCGATATTGAAAAAGCACTGGATCCCATCATTCCTTCAGGAACCTTATTCGCCCCTGCATCAGTAGCGCCTGTTAAGCCGATCAATGCTGATTCGGTGTATTTGCGTAAACAGGATTCTACACTTGCTTTACTGATCAATAAGCCGCATCCGGATAATGGCAGTAATAACTGGGCGGTGTCGGGAATCAAAACTAAGAGTGGCGCACCTTTGCTTTGCAACGATCCGCATTTAAAAATTAATCTTCCATCAGTATGGTTTGAGATGCAGATGTCGGGCCCCGACATCAACGTATACGGTAGCAGTTTTCCCGGCATACCCGGCATTGTGATCGGATTCAATGATCATATTGCCTGGGGGGTAACAAATTCGGAGCGTGATGTAATGGATTTTTATGAGATTCGGTTTAAAGACAATACACGAAAAGAATACTGGTTCAATAACGAATGGAAGAAAGCAGAAAGAAGGGTAGAGCAGATCGGAATCAAAGGCGGACAGGTTTTTTATGATACGGTGTCGTATACTGTTTTTGGTCCGGTGATCTTTGATGAAAGTTTTAAGGGAGAGAAATCAAATGGTAAATCCATTGCTGTTCGCTGGAAAGCGCATGATCCATCTAATGAAGCGAAAGCATTTTGGTTATTAAATCATGCCCGCAATTATGATGAGTTTGAAAATGCGATCAAATATTTTCAGTGTCCCGGACAAAATTTTGTTTTTGCCTCAAGAAGTGGTGATATCGCCATTCGGCAGCAGGGAGCTTTTCCGGCGAAGTGGGAGAGACAGGGTTTGTATGTGATGCCCGGAACGGATAGTAGTTATATGTGGCAGGGTACGATACCGCAGCAGGATAATCCGCATCAGTATAATCCGGAGAGAGGGTTTGTATCGAGTGGCAATCAGCGCCCCGTTGATAGTACCTATCCGTATTATATTCCGGGTGGTTATTATTTATATCGAGGATTAACAATCAATCGCGAATTAAAAGATATGACTAATGCGGATGTGGGATCGATGATGCGCTTGCAGAATGAGAATTATAATCCATTAGCCGCCGCCGCGCTTCCCCACCTGCTGCGCGCTATGGAGAAGACGGCTGTGGACGGGGAAGCGCGGGCTTATCTCGACTCATTAAAACTTTGGAATCTTAAAAATGATGCCAACACCATCGCACCCACACTCTTCACACACTGGTACGATTCTCTCGAAGCCTGCGTTTGGGATGATGAGATTGGGTCACTCAAAGAAAAAGGATTCTATCCAGTTGAATCTACCCTCATCGAAGCATTTGAAAGAGATTCCGCTTTTAAATACATAGATAATATTCATACGCCCAATAAAGAAACATGGGACGATGTCGTAGCTCAATCTTTTCGGAATATCTTATCTGTTATCGATTCACTCAAACAAAAAAATAAGCTACCGTGGGCTGAGTATAAAAATACAACACTCTATCATTTGCTTGGTAAGACGATGATGCCGTTTGCGAAACCGCATCTCCCTATCGGTGGCGGCAAACATATTATCAATGCCGCTCAGCATGATCATGGCTCCAGCTGGAAAATGATCGTGGATCTGAGTGGTGATATTTCGGCATATGTAGTATACCCCGGCGGACAAAGCGGTAATCCAGGAAGCCGATACTATGATCAGTTTGCGCAAACCTGGGCAAAGGGTCGTTATTATAAAGCATGGGTATTTAAGAAGGGAAAAGAAAATGATCCGAAGGTGAAGTGGATCATGAAGTTTAATTAGTAATGAGTAATTAAAATTTAATAATAGGAATCAATGACAACAACGATAACAATGATAACAACGATAACTACGACAACAAATCATTAATTATTAATTACTAATTCTTAATTATGAAACTCCTCCTCCCAACCATCCTCACCATCCTCCTCTCATATCTGTTAGGAGCTTTTTTCCCATGGTGGACCTTCGTGCCCTTTGTCATCATTCTATTCGCCTTTATGCCGCTCAAGCCTGGCCTGGCATTCCTCAGTGGATTTACCGCTTTATTTATATTCTGGGGTGGACTCGCATGGATGATGGATGCCTCCAATCATCATATCCTTTCCCAAAAGATTGCACAACTTTTTTTGAAGAATGATCAGTATCCTATTCTTATTCTTATTACATCAGTAATTGGCGGATTATTGGGTGGGCTTTCTGCATTAACAGGTTCAATGGGAAGATGGACATTCTTAAAGAAATAAATGTCGATAACAGCAGCAGCTTTACAACATTTATTCGTAATCCATTGTTATTTTCGCATTAGTATAAAAATAATTACAAGACTTCTACTTCTGTCATGCAAAAACTATTATTAACACTCTTTATTCTCATTGGTATAATTCATTCAGCTTCTGCAGTACGATTATCTGGTACGATTCGCAATGAAAAAGGTGATTTCCTTCCGTTTGCTTCGGTATCTGTCAAAAAGAAAAATTTCACAACAGCCGCTAATAATCAAGGTAAATATTTTATTGATCTGGAGCCAGGAAATTATAAGATCACTTTTCGTTATGTGGGATATGAAAAAAAGGAAATTGATGTGGAGATAGGAGATGCGGCGGTTGAATTAGATATTGTACTTACAGAACAACAGGTAACTTTAAAAGAGGTCGTTATTAAATCTGATGCCGAAGATCCGGCGTATGAGATCATCCGGAACGCCATTAAAAAAAGAAAATTTTATCTGGAAGACCTCCGCGCTTATGAATGTGAAGTATATAGTAAAGGTGTAATCAATCTGAGAGATTTTCCGAATAAAATCATAGGTCAAAAAGTTGATTTTGAAGATGGTGATACGAGTAAGAAGAAAATGATTTATCTCTCAGAGACCGTCTCAAAAGTTTCGGTAGAAGGAAAAGGAAAAATAAAAATTGAAGTCATTAGTACCAGAGTTAGTGGAGATAAAAATGGCTTTGGTTTTGCTGGCGGCGGCTGGGTGTCTTTCTACGAAAATAATATCAATACATCTACGGTTTTAAATCCGAGGGGGTTTGTTTCTCCGATTGCAGATAATGCTTTGTCTATTTATAGATATAAATACCTGGGGACATATTTTGAGGATAATCAGCAGATTCATTCTATTCGCGTGATTCCTAAAAGAAAATTTGAGCCTGCTTTCAGCGGTGTGATTCAAATTGTGGATGAAGCGTGGTGTATTCATAGTGTCGCCCTCATGCTCACAAAAGAAAGTCAGATGTCTTTTGCCGACACACTTCGTATCAATCAATTATATCAGCAAAAAGGCAAAGATTTCTGGGTAATTCAGAGCCAGGTTGTATATCCTGCAGTTAAATTGTTTGGGTTTGATGCCTACGGTAGTTTTTCAAATGTTTATACCAACATAAATACCGATCCTGTTTTTGCAAAAAAACATTTTGATAATGTCTTTATTAAATTTAATGAAGGAAGTAATAAAAAATCTTACAATTATTGGGATAGTGTTCGCCCCATTTCTCTAGCTGCCGAAGAGCTTGATGATTCCAAAAGAAAAGACAGCCTTGAAATACTAAAGAGTAACCCTCAATATCTAGATTCTATTGATAAAAAAAGAAATAAAATAAGGTTGGCAGAATTACTGCTTTCAGGCAAAACATTTTCATACCAGGTTAAAAAACGATCTTTTTTAGTGCCTCCCTTAATTCAGTCTGTGAGTTTTTATCCAGGTGAAGGAGTTGTTTTTGACATGCCATTTGTTTTCACACAGAAAATTACGCAGCGTAAACGTTATGAAATCATTCCTCACCTTAGGTATGGATTGTCTTCCGAAAAGCTTTACTATTGGGGAACCATCAAACATTATGGTGGCAAAAAATATCTTTCTGAATTTTCTCTTTCCGGAGGGGTTCGTCCTTTTCAGTTTAGTGCCGAAAACCCGGTAGATCCGTTGGTAAATACTTTTTCCGCACTGGCAGATGAGGATAATTTTTTGAAAATGTATGCTGCCAATTATCTGAAATCGGACTACTCAAAAGGGGTTGGAAATGGTTTTATAATTAATGCGGGAGTTGAGTATCAGGACAGGATGCCTTTTGATAACACAACGGATGCTTCCTGGAAAAAGGCTAATGATAAAGTTTATGCCCCCAACTATCCTAATGAATTGATACAGGAGCAGTTTAAGCGTCATGAAGCACTTTTATTGTCTGTTGGGTTTAGCTATCGTCATAAATCAAGGTATATTGAGTTTCCTGACAGGATCATAAACATTGGTTCTCGCTGGCCCTTGTTCAGTATAAAATATACAAAAGGGATAAGTGGTGTTTTGGGAAGTAATGTAGATTTTGATAAATGGCAGGCGGCGCTCGAAGATACATGGAATTTGAAATTAAAAGGAGCCTTCAGCTGGAAAGCAAAGGCGGGAGGTTTTTTAAACAGAGAACGCGTAGAAATTCAGGATTATTATCATTTTTCAGGAAATCGCTTTTCTTTTTCTTCCGATTATATGAATGCATTTCAGTTACCTGATTTTTATTTATTCAGCAATAATGCAAATATGCATTACGCTGTTTTTGCAGAACATCATTTTAATGGGTTTATTACCAACAAGATTCCATTATTAAAAACATGGAACTGGTATTTTGTAGCCGGTGGACGGGCCATTTGGTTTGATCGTACTTCCTATGCTGAGTGGAATTTTGGATTAGAAAATATTTTTAAAGTATTGCGTGTGGATATTGTGTATGGCTCCCTCAACGGTACAATGCTACCTATGGAATTTAGATTTTGCACTCTATTACAGATTAACCGCAGATGAGATTGAGGCAATGTTGTTGATGATCGTATTTTATAGTTTTATAATTATTACTTATTTAAGATTGTTTTTTTACTGAATCATGGCAGATCATCGCATTGTATTACAGATTTTTTGATTAACTTACAAGACTCAGTTAGTTAATAATGATTCAAAAAGAGTATCATTTCAAATATCAAACTTTTGCTTCATCAGAAGAATTGACTGATGACGACCGATTACTGATGGAGGAAGCGAGAGCAGCTACATCAAAAGCTTATGCCCCTTATTCCAATTTTAATGTTGGAGCTGCCGTTTTATTATCAAATGGGATTATCTTATCAGGTGCCAATCAGGAAAATGCATCTTTCCCCGCGGGTATTTGCGCTGAGCGGGCTGTGCTGGCAACAGTATCCTCTGTATATAAGAATGTAGATATTGTTAAAATGGCTATTAGCTATTTTAATGCTGAAGGCTCGAGTAGTGAGCCGATTACTCCATGTGGCATTTGTCGTCAGGCGCTTGCAGAATATACTCATCGATCTGGTCATGCTATTCCATTGATTTTAGGCGGTATGCAAGGTGAAGTATGGGTGGTTCCGGATGCTTTATTTTTATTGCCTATCTCTTTTTCTGGTAAAGATTTGAAGAAGTCATAACCAGAGGCTATCCACAGTTAGTATTTATGTTTTGTGATAGGGGAAAGATTCCCGAATTTCAAAGACATTTTGTTTTAAGCTTCAAATGCTAACTAATAAAGGTTAACTAATAATCCGTGTAGCTATTCAATCGCTGATAGGTATGGCTGAATGATTTTGTGTAACTGTTCTTCATTCCAGGGCTTAGATATAAAGTTATCGAGAACTTTTTCATCTTTTAGTTGAGACACGACTACCTCGTTGGCTTGTCCGGATAGCATTACAAAGTGAATATTCTTGTATTTTGCTTTGATGTTGCGGGTTAATTGAGCTCCGTTTAATCCTGGCATTTGATAGTCTACGATAATAAAGATGACTCGAATACCCAATTCATAAATTTCGTCTATTGAAGCCAATACATTTTTAGGCTCTACATAAGTTTCAATAATGGTTGTTAATGGATTGATCCATTTTCTGAGTTGAAAACTTAAAAGCTGCGTAATTAACGGATCATCATCTACACATATAATGGCATATTGTGTCATTATGATTTTAATTTAGGAATACTTATTGTAAAGGTAGTTAAGTTTGGATCAGATTCAACCGATATTTGTCCGCGATGCTCCTCAATCACTTGTTTGACTATGTTGAGACCCAAACCTGTTCCAGAGCTCTCATCTTTTGTTGTAAAGAATTTATCAAATATTTTTTCTTTGATCGCTGCCGGAATTTCAGGGCCGTTATTGGAAATCTCTACAATTACTTTGTCTATTGTTTCTTTTGCTCTGACAATAAGAACACCTTTGGATTTCATGGCGTCTAATGCATTTTTGATAATGTTAGACCAAAGCTGATAGATCTTAGCCTCATATCCAAAAATCAGTATATTTTTGGGTACATCCATTTGCAGTTCAACTCCTTTTTTGATTTCATGACTGAATATAGAAAGTACGGTTTGTATGCTGGATAAAAGATTAATATTGCTCATCTCAGTTATAGAGCCTTCTTTTAAGTAGAAGCGTAAATTTTTGATAACACCGGATGCTCTCTCGGAGGCCTGTAAAATAGTATCAATAAAAAACCTAATTGCTTTGATAACATAAATTAACTCAAGGAATTCAAGCCTGTTTTCAAATTGCAGGATCCAGCGAATACTTTCTGTGTCGTTAATATTAATTCGTGCTTTAATCAGCCCTTCTGAAATTTTTTTATGTTGACTTGAAAGTTCTGGATGGGATTGCTGTAGTAATTCTTTGAAAGATTCTGATTCCTTTTTGCTTTGTATCCCCCCTATGAATAGGTCATAGGTTTGATTCTGTGCAACATTGCATGCGTATTTAACCTGCTCAATCGATGTTGGAGCTAGTACATGGTTAAACAGCTCTTCAAGCGTGTATCTCAAGCTTTCAGATCCCACTTTAATAGCTCCCAAAGGAGTATTCAGGTCGTGTGTGATGCCAGCCGTAATTTCTCCCACCATGGCTAGTTTATCCTGATGGGAAAGCATTTGGGTAAGCTCGTTATTTTTTTGCGTCTTCTCAATTACGATCTGTTCAAGATTTTCGTTTATGTTTTTAATGGATTCATTTTGTTTCTCAATCTGTATTTGATAATTCTTGAGTTCGGTAATTTCGATGCCATATCCTATGACACTAATTAAGTCTCCTGTGGGATTGAAAACGGGGGCGAAGCGTCTTAGGATATATTTATTTGAGCCATCGGATTGAGGATAAGCGTCTTCCCATTCAACAGTATTTTTTGTGGCTACCACCGTATTGAATTGTTCTCTTCTTTTGTCTGCAATGCTGTAGTCGATCTTTCGAAGATCACAGTAGTCGTAGTCGGTTCTTCCGATCATGAAATCTCTTGTTTCCTGATCTTTAATTCCTTTTGAATTGACGAATAAATATCGATGATCTGTTGAGAATACAGCAATATCGGTTGGAAAATTATTTAATATTTCACTGTAAAATTGTTTTTGTTCTTCAATCCTTATGTTGGTTAGAATCTGTTCTCTTTCTTTTTGCTGAAGTTGACTGATCACTTTTTCCAACTCGAGTGATTTAAGTGTAATTTTTTCAGTGATTTCTTTGGCTTCGCTTATATTTCGACTGGTTGTTTCCTGTAAGAAAAGATATTCAAGTATTGAGTCGTGACTTGCAAAATCTTTTGTTCTGATCTTGTAGTCTTCAATTTTGAATTGTGTATTGATGACAGGAGAAGCACAAATGATGATGTGTCGGTCTATTTTGGAAATGGAGCATTTATAGCGTTGCGTATGCTCTTTGGCATCTATTAATACCAATCTTCCATAATCTTCATTATCACTTTTCAGAAATTTTTCGATATCAAATCTGGTATGCCATTTGAAATGATCTGAGAATAAGTTGCCGATTTCAATCTGTGGTATGGATTTCTTAAAGTTGCTGCCTATTTCTTTTAAAGTCCATGTAGGGTCGATCAGTAGATAATAGGAGGAGTTTATATTCAGCGCTTTAGCAAAAAGTTTATTTTCCTTTTCCGATTTTAGTTTTTCTTCCCGCAATTGTAGTAATTGACCGATGTTTCTCGCAAATGTTTTCATGGCCTGAATCTGTAACGCATTCAGTTTCCTTTTTTTGAAGTCGATGACGCAGATGGTGCCCATGGGCAATCCTTTGTATATAACTGGAAAGCCGGCATAAAAAACAATATGAGGGTCTTCGGTTACCAGGGGGTTGTTTTTGAACCGTTCATCTTCGTTAGCGTCTTCTATGAACAGCGGATCATTGGGTTGTAAGATAGCATGTGTGCAGAAAGATATTTCTCTGGGTGTTTCTTTGGTTTCAATTCCTACGCAGGATTTAAACCATTGACGGTTTTCGTCAATCAAGGTAAATACGCAAACAGGCACTTCACAAATAGCGGCAGCTAACTCGATGATCTCATCAAACTCCTTTTCTGCAGGAGTATCCAGTATCCCGAGTTGTTGCAGTGTGTGTAGTCTTGCGGATTCCTTATGTTCAATAGGGTTTATTTCCATATACTACCAACTGACGCGAAATACATCGCAGTCTGATTGTTCTGATTTTTTTTCTATATGTTCTATAGTTGCTTGTAATCCAAATCTTTTTCCGGTTCCTCTTAAAATCCCAATTACCATGGGCGTTAAACCGTTTCTGTGGGTTCGATATTCTATCTCAATAGAATGATCTGTTTCGTTGCGGGTGGTAAATAAAGGTGGTCTGAGTTCGGGCATTACGTTTTGAATTCGATCATGAAGAAAATCGAGATTGCTCAGAAATTCGGGAAATGTTTCGCCTGTCATTTTTATAATATCTCCATAACCGCCTTCAGCGGTATAGGTAATCCAATACTCCCCAAATAATTCAAGTACAACAGATGGATCTACGTTAAGTGCATCACTGGTATGTTTTACAAGATCAAATGTTAATTTATCAGGGTAGGGTGACATACCTAGAAAATCTTCTTCAAAAAAACCGGCTCTCTTACAGATATCTTTCCATACATCCTCTCCATAATTATTTACAACAAGGTCTTTAATTGCTTTATTTACTAAACCGTACATGTTTTAAATTTAATGAAATTAATCGAATGGTAATAGCCCTAAATGAATTATCTATACAAATCTACGTTTTTTTAGGTTTGCTCCTATTATGAATATAAGAGGGACGAATGCTTTCCCGTCTTCTTAAACTGACAAAAAATCAAGCAATGAATAAGTTGGATTACTGATAGTGGGTAAACCTTTTGTGGCCTTGCAGATGATATGATTTTTCTTTTGACTATTCAGTTTATTGCCAATTGAAAATAATTTTTTGTTCTATCTCAGGATCCAGGCTTTTGGCTACCGGACAGGTAAGGGCTGCATTTTGTAAGATCGTTTTTTCTTTATCGCTTAATGCTAAATGAGAAGGAAAGTGAAAATGAATATCAATACCACCAATTCTTCTGGGATCGGACTTCATATGTTTTTGCACATCAATGCGTGTGCTTTCCAGATTGATGTTCATGTCCCTGGCTTTGATGCCCATGATGGTTAACATGCATGATCCCAATGCGGTAGCTACCAGATCTGTTGGCGAAAATCTTTCCCCCTTCCCCTGATTGTCAGTAGGAGCATCTGTTTCAATTATGCTATTGCTTTGATTCTGAATTGCTGAGGTCCGAAGTTCTCCCTTATAAAGGATAGTCGTGGTCATAATCTTATTTTACAAAACGAACAAAATGATTTGCTAATTGAATTAGTTGTAAATTTACTTACTAATTGAACATGATGAATCTTTTTGTTCGGCAGGTTTTCGTTGCAATATTTCTGGTAACATATCTATCCTCATATACACAGGA
>CAZZJD010000025.1:0-12887 GCA_964654305.1 uncultured Chitinophagaceae bacterium | reverse complement strand
AACTTATATTAAATTGCATGCCATGACTTTACGTAAATGTTTCCGACTTTCTGCCTTTATTTTATTTGCTCTGATTTTATTTTATGCTTGTCGGCAAGATGAATCCCCCGTTAATGAAACTCCCCCTCAAGTAGATGATATCACGCAGGTGCAAAGCAGCGTAGCCGGGATTGTGGTTGACGAAAAAGGCTCACCTGTTGAAGGTGCTGAGATTCAATGCGGCAACAATACTGCTTATACTGATAAATATGGTGTCTTTCAGTTCATCAATATTAGCCTTTCAAAAAATAATGGAGTAGTTGCGGTTAAAAAAATGGGCTACTTCAAAGCTTATAGAAACTTCATCACATCCGCGGGTACGCTTAATCAGGTACGCATCCGCCTGATCCCACAAACGATAAATAAAAAGTTTGCGAGTAGTAGCGGAGGCTTTGTAGACCTTCCGGATGGCGCCAAACTCACCCTTCCTGCCAACGCAGTTACCGATGCCTTCGGTAATCCTTACAACGGTGAAGTGAATGTATCCATGGCATGGATCAACCCCACTGACCCCAATCTCTCTGATGTTGTAATGGGCGATCTTAGGGGTATTACCACCGGCGGAGAAGAAAGAGCACTGGAAACATACGGCATGATTGGTGTGGAATTAAAAGACAACTCCGGACGGGAACTCAAAATCAAATCAGGTCAAAAGGCAGATCTCACTTTTCCTATTCCCACAGCATTACAGACCACAGCCCCCGGCACCATTGATCTGTGGCACTACGATGAAACAAAAGCAAGATGGATACAGGAAGGAACGGCAACACGTAATGGCAATAATTATATCGCACAGGTCTCTCATTTTTCTTTCTGGAACTGTGATGCCCCTTTCCCGCTGGTTGAATTCTGCGTGAAGTTGGTAGATAGCATAACTGGTAAACCGCTCAGTAATGTCGGTATACGTATTGTTCGCGCAAATGGCAATGTTGGTTTTGGTCGTACGGATACTGCAGGAAATGTGTGCGGTAAAATTCCCAGAAATGAGAATCTTACTTTGGTGGTGCTCAATCCTTGCAATCAAGCAAGCGGCAGCTTTAATATT
Organism: uncultured Chitinophagaceae bacterium; assembly: GCA_964654305.1. Taxonomy (GTDB): domain Bacteria; phylum Bacteroidota; class Bacteroidia; order Chitinophagales; family Chitinophagaceae; genus Lacibacter. The sequence continues at coordinate 11,803 of CAZZJD010000025.1, read as the reverse complement.
GGACCTTTCAGCTCCAACACCGGTGGACTTGTATTAAAAGTTGGAACCCCAGCCGTTAACAGAATTATTCTAAGAGGTTTTGTAAATGATTGTAGCAATGCACCTGTTTCAAAGGGGTATGTAAGAATCTATGCAGGTAATGGACAAGTTTATACAGCGAACGTAGTAAATGGTATTTATGAACTGTCAATAATTAAATGCGGATCTGAGTCAGTTAATTATAGCATAACAGCCTTAGATCTCAATGCCCTGCAACAGAATATACCTATTACGATTAGTGCCAATAATGGCCAGGTGAATATCGATACAATCCGATCCTGCGGTATATCCAGCGCCCAATTCATTGAGATTCAGATAGACGGCACCCCCTGCAATCTCGTAACTCCTCCAGATAATATTTCTGCTACAGATTCTGCGATTAGCAACACTTCAAACCGTTGTTGGGTAAGAGGTTGGAAAGGCACCAATAGTGGCACTACGAATGCATATAGTACTAATTTCAATTTTACACATAACAGAGATACGGGGCGCGGATTAACATTGAATAGTTTTGTTGTAAATTTTGGTCCATTACTCGTTTCAGAAGTAATCACAAGTAGCAATCCTAAAATTAATCTTACACAATACAGTAAGACTCCCGGCTCACCGATTGAAGGAAACTTTGATATCATGATGCGATTCAGAAATTCAACTCAAACTACAGATACTACCACTTTACAAAGGAGAGTAAAATGTACATTCAGAGTAAATAAACGATAAATCAAAAAGGCGGCCAAGGCCGCCTTTAATTTTGAGTGCTGTCAAATCAAATTAATTTTATCTGACTATCTGCTGTACTTTGATTTTTTAAATATCTTAGAGTAATCTCATTAATCAATGTATCCTGTCTGAATCAAGCTGATCTGCTAAACCCCGGCAACCCAGAAATAACAGACAAACAACTAACAGGTATGATTTTGCAGCGTATTATAGTCTTCCAATCTTTATTGATCGGAATCATGATCGGATGGATACCGAATGCGTATTGCCAGACATCATACACGCAAAAAGATTCGATCAAAATATGGCAACGTCTTTCATCGGCAGATGAACTGATCGAAAAGGGCAGGTATGACTCAGCCATCATATATGTAGAGCATGCAAAAGAAGAGAGTAAAATAAAAAGGTTCCCGCGAGGAGAAGCCTTCGCCCTGCTGAAATTAGCCGAAATACATTACAACAAATCAGACTACCCTTTATTAGGAAACCTCGATTCTGCCGCTCTCACAATTGGTTGGCAACTGAAAGATACAACAGTCATTGCCATAGCTCATTATCAATTAGGACAGCTCTTTCTGGCAAATGAAAAATATAACGAAGCCGAACAACTATATCACAAAGCACTTTCGCTGAAGTATGAAAAAGAACAAAGTGAATACGCTGGGTACATCTATAACGACCTCGGGGTTTTGTATGGTGAAAAAGGATTTATTGAAAAACAGTTAAGCTGGTTGTTGAAAGCAGTCCGCATTCATCAAAAAAATGATAATGAATTCGGTCTGGCACAAACATACAGCAACCTGAATGCCTATTATTGCGATTTAGATAAATTTGATCAGGCCATCATTTATGGGACATTATCTTTTCAACTCCGCGAAAAATTGAATGACTATGCAGGTCTTGCCAATTCTTGCAACAATTTGTCTCAAACTTATCTATTCATTGATTCCATAAAGCCGGCTGTTCATTATCAGGAGTTGGGTCTTAAATATGCCACGCTCAGCCAATTACCCTCCCGCATTGCCCATTCGTATGTAAGTATGTCGCTGCTCATGAACCGGCAAAAAAAATTCCGGGAAGCACTGGAATATGAGAAAAAAGCCATTGACATCTATGAAACAGTTGACAAAAATGTACAATCCAATCGTTTTATTGCGGCCGCCTTTTATTCCAATATACTGAATGACTCTGCAGGCGCAGTCAATTATTTCATGAGATCAGAGTCGTTGGCAAAAGAACTCAATGATAAGATCGTACTCCGAAATGTATATCAATATATGTCGGACTTCTACCGTTCGAAAAAAAATATGCAGCTCGCTTACGACTATTATAAAAAGTATTTTCTCTACCGAGATAGTCTGAATAATGTAGAGATCAATAATAAAATATCAGAACTGCAAACACAATATGAAACGGAAAAAAAAGATTATGAAATAAAAAAACTGACCTCAGATCAAAAAATTAGGGAGTTGGAGATTGAAAGACAAAACGCAATTATTGCCGGTAATTTATCCGTGGCCAAACAAAAGGAAAATGAAATTGAATTGCTGTCGCGTTTTAAAGAATTACAAGCACTTAAAATCAAACAACAGGATGAGCAGCTTGAGCGCCAATTATTGATGGCAAAAAACAGTAAACAGCAACTGGAACTCGCCGAAAAAGAAAAACAGTTACAAAGTCGAAAACTTAAAGATGAAAAAACAACACGCAACATATTGGTTTTATTTATTGTTTTGATATCACTGACCGGCTACTTTTTATTTAACAGATATCAGCTTAAGCGAAAAATCAAAGAGCAGGAAGCCTTACTTTCTGTCAGAGAAAAAATAGCCAAAGACCTTCATGATGAGATCGGATCCACACTGACCGGAATTCGTATCTTATCGGATGTAACAGGCAAAATGATGCATAATGATCAGGGAAAAGCGTCCGGCTTATTGCAAAAAATTTCCCATCAGTCATCCGAAATGCAACAGGCCATGAGCGATATCGTATGGGCCGTCAACCCCAATAACGACAAACTGCAGGATATCATCGTACGTATGCGTGAATATGCAGGGCAAACGCTCGAAATAAAAAATATTCATACGCGGATTGAGATCGACGAAAGCATCCTCACTCAAAAACTTGACATGAGTCAGCGCAGAGATCTGCTGTTAATCTTCAAAGAAGCTATCAATAATATTGCCAAATATGCCAATGCCACTCAGGTGGATATCCAATTCAAAAAACAACAGGAGCAACTGGCATTAGAAATAACAGATAACGGAAAAGGATTTGATACCAATGTTATCCGATCATCCAGCGGACTAAAAAATATGCAATCGAGAGCGACGGCACTGAAGGGAATTTGTGAAATTAAATCGGAATCGGGCAAAGGAACACAGATTCATATTTCCATACCAAGTAGTTCATAAATATTTTATGTAGAATTAATTTCAATGCACATGACCCGTATATTATTATATGATGACAATGAAGTTTTGAGAGAGAGCTTAAAACTACTGATCGAATCAGAAGGTAATGCCAATGTAGAAGCCTTAATGCCAAATGCAGAAACGGTTGATGCAGATATAAAAACATTTAAACCCGATGTGATTCTGATGGACATAGACATGCCGGTGATCAATGGCGTGGAGGCCGTCAAAAAGATACGCAAGTTCAATCAGGAGATTCCTATCATCATGATTACCGTATTTGAGGATAATGAGAATATCTTCAATGCCCTTTGTGCCGGCGCATCGGGATATATACTTAAAAAAAGTATTGATAAAGAGTTGAACGCAGCCATTGACATGGTTTTATCAGGCGGTGCCCCGATGACGGGGATAGTTGCGAGAAAAGTCCTTACGATGCTGCCTGCTCAGCAAAAAGAACAAGAGAAATCAAATCTCTCGGAAAAGGAAACCACCATTCTGCAGTTTCTGGTGAATGGATACAGCTATAAGATGATTGCCTCCGAAATCGGTATCAGCATTGATACCGTTCGTTTTCACATAAAAAAAATCTATGATAAACTGCATGTACACTCAGCGACAGAAGCCGTATCAAAAGCCATCAAAGACAAGTTGGTCTGAGTACCCTTTAGCCTGCTACATGATGATGTAGTCCGACAGATTGCAGACTGAATATAGTTTCGTTCAAAATTTTTGAACATGAAACAAATATTCTTTTTTCTTTACATCATTTGCATTAGTTCAGCTTCTGCAATCGCTCAGGGACCCGATTTTGTTAGAGGTTACCGGCCTTTTTTCGAAGACAATTTCAGTCAGGATCCTGTGGGCGACCTGCCCGCCAAATGGAGCACTAGTGGTAGCGGTGAGGTCGTCACCCTGGATCGCTTACCCGGTAACTGGTTTAAGATCAATCAACCCACGGCGGTATCTCCGGAGCTGACAGAAGCACTTCCAGAAAACTGCACGATTGAATTTGATCTCTTTCTGAAGAACACGAGCGGTATCGCGCCGCATATCATGTTTGGATTGACCACTCTCAGCGATGTATCATCGGGTGATGTGTACAGAAATCACTTATGGGTTAAATGCGAAGGGTACAATGAAGATGGCAATATCTTCTTTGGCAAACAAATTGAAGATCTGGGCAGTAAAGCATTCAGATTATCTGGTTATGTAGGAAGAAAATTACATGTAAGTATATCGATCAACAAGACACGTTTGCGGGTTTGGTTAGACAAGCAAAAAGTAGTGGATCTTCCAAAAGTGCTGACCGATGCATACCGCAATAACTTTTTCATTGCCTGTTCTGAAGTAATTCCTGCTGCGGAGGAAGGCATTTATTTCAGTAATGTAAGTATTGCTGAGGGAGAGATTGATGCCAGAAGTCTGCTGATCAAACAACAACTGGATAACGGACAACCCATCACCAATAATATTTCCTTTAATCCCCAAAATAGTGAGATCCTTCCTCAGTCGGTTCCATATCTCGACACGATCGGCCAAATCATGTCATACGATCCTACGCTGAATATCCAGATCGATGGCAATCAGGAAATCTTTGCGGAGAACAGCAATAATGGCAATAACAATACAAGTTTGCCGGTGATGAGCGAAGAAGATATTAAAATGAAAGTAGATCAGATGAAAGATTATTTGGTCAACAAGTTTCATTTAAAAGTTGACCGTATTGTTACCGGGGTAAATGATCAGATCAGATCCAACAGAGATAAAGTGATGCAAAGTAAGGCCGGCAGAAAAGCGCAGAATATCATTACTCAAATCATGAAACTCTAAATGAAAATCGCAAGAAAGCATATATTCTTATTGACTTGGGTAATCTTGTATGTCTTTTACGGATTAGCGCAGGAAACGGGTATAAAAACAAAAGGTGCTATCTCCCTGAAGGCAGGCGGAATTATTTACAAAGCGGATTCAACGCATTCCAGAGGATATGGCATGAGGCAGAGTGATAAAGCGTTTATCAGTGCAGCCAATAAAGAAAATATGCTGCTCGATGTAAAATGGAACGGATTTCGGGGCGCAGGGACCTATGTTATTTACAGAGGAAAAGGAGAAGTAGAATTGATGTTGAATCTAAAATCATATACACTTCTTCAGCCGGATGATTACCTGAAAGTAACCATAAAAGGGGTCAGAGAAAAGGGAGCCCTACTCTTACTGAATGGCATATTTGAAGGAAGATTACAGGATAAGAAGAACAACAAGGTCATAATAACCGAGGGCAGATTTGAAACCTATATTTTGTAGAGCAGCAGCCACATAAATATGTAGTTTCTCTTGATACTATAATGAAGACTTTTGAAAAAGAAATTCAAACAACCTGAATGAAAACGAAAATATATTATTAAAAAATAAAACCAACAACATGAAACAGGTTATTATTCTTATTCTTTCACTTTGTACGCTGGCAACTTTTGCTCAGAGTCAAACATCAAGTGGTACATCAAACAGAGGTACCATTCAACCTCTCAGACCTCTTACAAGAAGCGGTGCTGTAACCTTGCCTACCAGAGGTACTACCTTCAGTATGAAAAGAGGTTCTACCGCTCAAAGAAGAACTGCCACCTCTACTAAGCCGCCTACTGCTCCCACAAACGGTCGCTTTTGTACAGAGCGGACTATCAGTGCAGAAAAGGGAGATGGAGAGGCTGTGGTATTAGGCAATCAAAATGACAAAGTTTATCCCGGTGCTATCTATTATGACAATGCGTTCATTTCAGGTACTTATAACGCCCCCACTGATCTGGTGCTAAAACCTTACGAGATCACAACAGATATGTATTCCGCTGCATTTTCAGGCTCTTCCATTACTCAAGTACAGCCGAGTATGGGTTCCGTATATGACGGCATAGCCAGTCTTATGCGTAGATCGGGCAATGTAAAAAATGCATCTAAAACATTTATTGATGTTCAGTACCTGAGCACCTCCGAACAACTTGCTTTTGAAATCGGAGCCGGCTATACCGGCTATGGCGTAGATCTGAATGCGGATCTCGATTATATGAAAAAAAGTAATAAGACCGTCTTCATTGCCAAACTTACGCAAGTTTATTTCTCTGTGATGCTCAACAGAGCGATGGGCAGTCTGCTGGCAGAAAATCATCCCAATGCTGCCAATCTGGTATATGTTAATAAAGTTAATTACGGACGAATGGGATATTTAATGATTGCCTCTGATTCTTCAAAAGAAAAAATTGAAGCAGCACTGAATTTTTCTTACAACGGCGGAAGTTCAGGAGAAGTAAGAGCGAACGCAAGAGCGGAATATGAGCGCACCATCAGTTCTATGCAGGTAAAGGGTTTCTTTTTTGGAGGAGATGCTGCCAATACCATGCCTATTAATTCTCCCAATCAACTGAGAGATTTCAATGAGTATGTGAGTGGCGGACTTAGACTTGATCCGAATGTGGCTCCGGTTGCCGTGAGTTATGAAATGAAATATCTGAATGATAATGCCACTGCTGTAACACGTGTTACCACTACCTATACTGAAAGAGAATGTACCCCTGCCAAAGCCATTCAGATCCAGTTTCACAATGTTGCCATTGAAGATGTACATGGTGGCGACTGTAGTTATGCCTGGGGAAGTGTGTGGGCGGAAGTATGGGAGACGAATGAACAAAAACAACCTGTTAAACCGATCTGGGCAGGCAGGATGTGGTCTGCATCTGCTGCATCCCCAAATAGAACTGTTGTCAATCATGCTAATATAAGAGCCAACAACCCCATCCGATCAGAGATCCTAAACATACCTAATGGTACAAAAAGCATTATGATCAATCCCTTAGTGGCATCAGAAAACAGAGTAATGATCCGCTTTAAAGTGGATATTAAAACCAACCACAAGGACAACGACTTTGCAGCAGTTGGGTTTCATGGCATGAGCGGTCCTCAAGTAGTTGACAAAATGCTCCCTGAAATCTTTGTTTCAAGACAAACCATACAATCCAGACCATCCGATTATAAGTACGGAACATTCAGTGCAGGACGATTCTGTTCTAATACAGACCGCGTGCATTGCTTCTATGCATTGTTTTCTGTAACAGATGCTATGCAATAATATCAGATTGTATTATTTAAAATAAAACATATCACATGACACAAATCAAAACTTTCTGCTTATTGATCACATCATCTATTTTCTTGTGGAGTTGCGGATCCAACGAACCCACTATTACAGAAAAAGATGGCAAGGTAGAGATCAGTAATATTACGAGTGCAGGTGAAAAGTTCAAGGAAAACATAGAAACTTATGAAAACAAAAAAGAAGAACGCAAAAAAAACGGAGACACGCTTTCCATGCATTACAAAGAGCTCGAAAAATATTTGCCTGAGATTCCCGGTTTTGAAAAGAAAAGAGAACCCAAGGGTGAAATGGTGAATACGCCGATGTATGGCAGCTGGACTAAAACGGAACAGGAATATAAAGGGCCCGGAGGAGTGATAAAAATAAGTCTGGATGACTATAATCAATCCCCCAATGGTTTTACAATGGCTGCTGCTGCTTTCGGCATGATTGTGCAGGTGGAGGATGACCGGGAGAAATCGGGAAGCTTTGATCCGGGTATACCAGGAGTTAAGGGGTATGAAAAGCTGGTCAAAAAATCAGGTCGTGTTACCTTATTCTATGCAATCTCCGATCGTTTCTTTTTACAATTACACGGAAGAGACGGAGTCACTATTGATGATCTGAAAAAAGTAGCCGGCAGTATGGCACTTGCAGAACTGGCCGGTAAATAAACATTGAGTTCATTTATAATTAAAATCATAAAAAATGAAAAAAAATATTATTACCATTATTACATATTTGGCAATATCTTTTGGCATTAATGCACAGACTCCTATTATTACTACAAATCCAAAAATAAATGTGAGTTCAACCACAATTACCGATGCTATCATCAATAGAAAAATGACCACATTTAATCCTATGATCAATGGGTTTAAATTTGAAAACACATTTGTTTCTTCTGTTGATTTTGCAGGAATAAACGGGCTACGTCTTGGAGGGTTATGTGGAGGAATGGTATATAGTGCATTAGATTATTTTAATAAGAAGTTATCGATACCATCACAAACATTCCGACCCGCAAACAGAACAACTTTGCAGTCGTATATATATGCACGACAGAGCAAATCGCTGGAAAGTAATATAGATAAATGGACCGAATTGATTGTTAATCCTTTTGGTTGGAGGAATGATGAATTTTTTAATTGGGGTTTACAGGGAACCGGAGGCGGACGATTGCAGGAACTAAAAGAAATGATTGACAGCGGAAAACCTGTTCCATTGGGAATGTTTAAAGCAGGCAGTGGAGGAATAGGCACATCGCATCATCAGGTATTAGCAATCGGCTATGAACTTGGTCGCTACAAAGGAGAACTTGGTGAATTCAAAGAAGACTTTAAAATTTTTCTCTATGATCCCAACTTTTCAAATGAGATAATTACTGTTAAAGTGAATGCAACCGAGAAATGTTATTATTACGAAAATTATCCAAGTATCAAATGGATGACCTATTTTGTAGATAAAAAATATAGTATTTCAACGCCTCCTCTTATTCGCACAACAACACTTGCTCCTGATAATCTCATCAGAGAACTACAAGTAGAAATAAAAACCGGTGGGGATGATTTAAGAGGTGGCAATGACAATTGTCATATTCGTGTTCATTATAAAGATGGAACCAAAGATGATTATTTAAATGTGAATAGAGGTGCTAGATGGATTGACAATTATTGTGAAACCGTACTGATTACTTTAAGAAAACCTGCTACAAGAGCCAATATTACAGGTATATCACTGATAACAACTTTTGGGGGTGGCATAGGTGGTGATAACTGGAATGTTGATAATATTTATGTAGTTGCACGTTCCGGATCAGAAGGAGCACTGAGTGTATGTAACGAAAACGGCGCTCCATTAATACGTTTTGATGGTAACAATCGCCCTTATTTTGCTGCATTCAGATAATAATTCTCAATTAGATTATTAAAAAATTCAGAATTTAAACACTAAGAAAAGAACTCATCCGCAATTGGATGTGTTCTTTTCTTAAATATATTATTTTTTTTTAGTGGCAACCAGCCCATAAGAATGATCAATCAGCTCGTAAATCAATTTAGATGGCACTGTTCCGTCAAGAATGATCGTGTTCCAGTGTTTCTTATTCATGTGATAACCGGGAATGATGGATGCATATTCTTCCCTTAACTCTATCGCTCTATCCGGATTGCATTTCACATTGAATTGAAGCGGATCCGTATTGAGCGGAATTAACAAAAAAACTTTCCCCTTCACTTTTAGCACCAGTACATCCGGTCCAAATGGGAAAGACGCTTCGGTATCGGATTTAGCTAAACTATGATCAAGAAGCTGATCAAGGGTCATGGCGAAATCGTTTAGTAGAAACAAATGTAACTAACCTATTGAGCAGCAGAAATAAGTTTTTTATGATTTTATTTAGAAGATTTTGAACCCTAAATAAATCAATAAAAAACAATATGCTAATTTTTTAGTTATATAATGTAGAACAATTGTATTTTGCAGATATTCTTACAAAATATTTAATATATCCTTACGCATTCAAATGTATAATATGAGTAAATATTTATTTTTCTTTTTCCTGCTTGCCGGACAGCTGATCCGCCCATCGTTTACTTCTGCACAGATAATAAAAGAGAACCCGCTTCCCAATCTGATGAAAGAAGTGTCTGCTGCGAAAAGATCGCCAATAATAAAAGCTGAGTTTTATAAAGAAGTAGTTACAGACATGAATGCGAGAGATTGGGCCATCTCTGTTCGTCCGACTTTTAGTAAAGAACATGAACAGGAAGATCTGTCTGTGATAAAAAAACAAAAGCTTCAGCTTAAATCAACAATTACGGCACCTTCCACGAATCTACCCAAGTCAGTTTCTGCTGTCACTCCTGTATTGGGACAAAATTTTGAAGCGAATCGGTCTAGAGTAGGAACTCCCCCCGACAATCATATTGCAATTTCTAACAATTCAAACATTGTTAGTGTCAATAATGACGGCATAGAATATTACAACGCAAACGGAAGTTCAACTTATACACGTTTCTGGTCTGGGTTTTTTAATGATGCAACATTAACTAGTATTTTATATGACCCTAGAGTAATTTATGATAGCGAAGCGGATCGGTTTGTAATGGTAGTATTACATGGCAGTACCCCAGCCACTTCAAGGGTTTTAGTCTGCTTCTCTAAATCAAATAATCCTTTAAATGGATGGTGGATATATAAGTTAACCGGCAACCCATTAGACAATAACACATGGTTTGATTATCCTGCATTAGGCGTGTCTAATAATGATATATTTATTACGGGGAATCTTTTTACTGCCGGCAAACAGTTTAACCAGGCGGTAATTTATCAAATTGCCAAAGCTCCAGGATACAGTGGAGCACCGAGCTTGAGTTTTTTAACCTGGTCTAATTTATCCAGTGATCCCTATGCTGCTTTTTCTTTGGTTCCTGCTTCTTATGGTCATTCAGGCAATTATGGTCCCGGCATTTATCTGGTAAGCAGCAATGCTGGTGGAGGGAATACCATCCGATTATGGAACATAACTAATAGTACCGAAAACAATCCTGATATACAATCAGGTTTGGTAACGACTCGGGTTTATTCTCCTGCGGGCGATGCAAAACAACTGGGCACTACATTTTTGCTCGATAATGGCGACTGTAGAATTCAGAATGCTTTTTACCTAAATGGTATCGTTCATTATGTATTGCACTCAGATATTGGAGGCGGCTGGAATGGGATTATTTATAACCGATTAAACGTAAATAACCTAACCAATCAATTTACCAGTTTCGGGGCGGCGGGCATTGCTGATTATGCTTATCCCTCATTGGCTTCCTTTTCAACCGCTACTACGGATAAGTCAGTAATGATTACTTTTTTAAGATCTTCTGCGGCCACATATCCATCAGTAATGGTTGTGAACTGTGATGATAATTTTGGATGGTCTGCTCCTACCGTTGTAAAAGAAGGCGAGTCTTTTATAAAATATTTTTCTAACCCAGTAGAGAGATGGGGCGACTATACGAACATCGTTAGAAAACACAATAGCACTACGCCACGCGTATGGTTATCTGCTTCGTATGGTTCAAGTATCTTGGAACAAGAAAATATGTATATAACAAGAATTGCCGAAGTGTTTAGTTCGGCTACAACGTCTGTAACAGATATTCCCACAACAAAAAAGATTTCTATTTATCCCAATCCATCTTATCAGCTAATAAATGTTGATTTCGATGTATTAAAAGCTGAAAAAATAAATATCAGAATTTTAGATCAGAGCGGGAGGATTGTAAGAACACTCTATGAAGATGTACCAAGTATTGGAGAGAACAGGCTTGTTTTTAACAAAGGGGCGCTTTCAAAAGGGATCTATTTAATTAACATTAGTACTGAAAGAAAAATGATTAAAAATGAAAAGATTGTTATTCTTGATTAGTCTGAGTGGCCTGAATATCTGTGCATGTAGTGGCCCAAACGAAAATAAAGATCATCAGGAAATTACTGGCCAACAGCA
>CAZZJD010000024.1:0-12900 GCA_964654305.1 uncultured Chitinophagaceae bacterium | reverse complement strand
AAGTAGAAGATCCTTCATTTGTAAACATCAGCGAAACCGCTTTCGCAATATCCATGATACTGCCTCCGCCAATACCAATCACTCCGGCGGGCAAACCTTTTTCATTGAGAATTTCATCTCGTAATGAATCGATCAAATGTGTAGTCGGTTCTTCAGGATCCACATCGATCCATTTCACGACATCTGCATCTTCAACCGGTAATTTTTGAATCAGATCCTTATCATGAAAATACTGATCGATCACATAGAGAAAGAAATGATCATTTTGTTTTCTCACCGGCTCAAGAATGGAACCAAGTGTTGATAAACTTCCTCTTCCAAAAACCACCCTGTCTATATTCTTAAAATTCTTATGCATGGGCTTTGGTTAATACTTCTTCAATACAAGCGCGAACACGTGAAGCTAAATCACGAACCTCTTCTTCCTTCCAGGTACAACGCACCCCAAAAGAAATCAAACGACCAACGACTTCCTGTGATTTTGGCAAATCAAGTTTTATATAATCCTGCGATTGACCGAGTAAATGAATCGGTAGTTTAGAAGCGGATTTTAATGTTTTGATATGATCCCACTGATTAATGAAGTGATACATATTAATATACCAGTAATTAAATCCCGCTATACCTTTTTCATTCATCACGCGAACCACTTCTTTCGCACTATCAGTATCCGGCAATAAAATATTCAGGAAGGTAGCGGAGTCGCCATCCGGATCCGCTAATCTGCTGAATGAAACACCGGGTATATCAGCCAGCAAAGAAGCAAACAACGATTTATTTTTTCTGTTGAGACGAATCACTTCCGGAACTCTGCGTGCTTGTGCCACTCCAACTGCTGCATGCAGTTCACTGATCCTATAATTGAATCCGATGATCGGATGTTGCTCCATCCCCCTGTTATTTCCAATATGATCATGACCGTGATCGGAATAAGAATCAGCATGCTTATAGGCCAGCTCATCATTAGTCACTAACACACCACCCTCTCCAGCTGTAGCAATTTTGAAAAAGTCGAAAGAATAACAACCGGTCTTCCCAAACAAACCAACTTTCGTCCCATTATAAGAAGCACCATATGCCTGTCCGGCATCTTCCACAAGCACCAGATTTTTTTCTTTTACAATTTCCATGATGCCATTCATATCAGCCATACCACCACACATATGCACCATCAGAATGGCTTTGGTTTTAGGGGTGAGTGCTTTGCGTATACCTTCGGCACTCATACATAATGTTTCATCGATCTCTGCAAACACTGGAATGCCGCCCACAAACAACACGGCTTCTACAGACGCAACATAAGTAAAGGGTGGAACGATCACTTCATCACCTGCCCCAATACCGGCAGCTGCCAATGCGGTTGCAACGGCTGTAGATCCACTGGACACAGCGTGTGCATATTTAGCCCCTGTAAACTTGCAGATTTCCGCTTCAAATTCACGAGCCTTCCAGATCCCTTGTCTTTGCTGATCATGATTATAGCGGAAAAGGATACCCGTCTGCATCACATCATTCACTTCTTTCTGCTCCTCCGCTCCGAAAAATTCAACTCCCGGCATAGTATTGATTTTGAAGGGCAAAAGTAAAACTTAAATGCGAATGATGAAGGTAATTCGTTAGCTCTTAGCAGTTACCGGTTTCGTTTCTCGTCCATCGTTTCTCGTTTTTCGAAAAACGAAAGACCAACAACGATCAACGATTTTGGGTTTTAACGTTTGACTTAAATTCTTCAGTACCTCAACGGATTCCGCTTACTAATCCAGATATACCGGCGCAGATTCACCCAGAAAGCGGCAATAAAATAGAAGATTACCGGTGAGCCCATGGTGAAGAAACTGATATAAATAAAATACTTGCGAATCGTAGTGGTGGATATCTGCATTTTCTCGCCGATATAGGTACATACCCCGAACAAATTATATTCTATAAGCTCCCGTAAGCGGTTCATATAAATAAAGTTATAAAATCTTTAGGATATTTCCTTGGTGAAAAGATAACCCCAAATTGATTATTTGGTAACTTCGCCGCGCTAAAAATAAATCAACTATGGTATTTGATCTCGACCTCATTAAGAAACTATATTCGGAAATGCCCGCGAAAGTAGATGCTGCCCGTCAGTCACTGGGGAGACCCCTTACTTTAGCCGAAAAAATCCTTTTTGCCCACCTGTGGGAAGGAGTAGAAATTAAAAATTATGAGAGAGGGAAAGCCTATGTTGATTTTGCCCCGGATCGCGTTGCCATGCAGGATGCTACAGCCCAAATGGCGCTGTTACAGTTTGATACCACCGGCAGAAAGAAAGTATCCGTTCCTTCTACGGTACACTGCGATCACTTAATTGTAGCCAAGACAGACAGCAAAGTTGATCTGGATAAAGCCATTAAAGAAAACGAGGAGGTTTATAATTTCCTCGCTTCCATCTCCAATAAGTATGGAATTGGATTCTGGAAACCCGGAGCAGGTATCATACATCAGGTCGTATTGGAAAATTACGCCTTCCCAGGAGGTATGATGATCGGCACCGATTCACACACGGTAAATGCCGGTGGATTAGGTATGATCGCTATCGGTGTGGGTGGGGCTGATGCCTGTGATGTCATGGCAGGACTGAGCTGGGAACTCTTAATGCCTAAATTGATTGGCGTGAAACTGACCGGTAAACTTAATGGTTGGACATCTGCTAAAGATGTGATCTTAAAAGTTGCCGGTATCTTAACCGTTAAAGGTGGAACTAATGCGATCGTAGAATATTTTGGAGAAGGTGCTACCTCTATGAGCTGTACTGGCAAAGGTACCATTTGTAATATGGGTGCTGAGATTGGCGCTACGACTTCTACGTTTGGCTATGATGAAAGCATGAGTCGTTACTTAAAAGCTACCGGTCGTGCTGAAGTAGCTGCGGCAGCAGATCAGATCAAATCATACTTAACTGGTGATGCAGAAGTATATGCTAATCCCGAAAAATATTTTGATCAGGTTATTGAAATCAATCTGAGTGAACTGGAGCCACACCTGAACGGACCCTTCACACCGGATCTCGCAACCCCTATTTCTAAAATGAAAGAAGAAGCAGCGAAGAACAACTGGCCTACAAAAATTGAAGTTGGATTGATTGGAAGCTGTACCAATTCTTCTTATGAAGATATCAGCAGAGCCGTGAGTCTGGCGAAACAGGCGAAAGAAAAAGGCCTGAACTTAAAATCTGAATTCACCATCACGCCTGGCAGTGAGCAAGTTCGTTATACCATCGAGCGCGATGGATTCTTAGATGTTTTTGAAAGTGTAGGAGCCAAAGTATTTGCCAATGCCTGCGGACCCTGTATCGGAATGTGGGACAGAATGGGCGCAGAAAAGCAAGAACGCAATACCATCGTTCATTCTTTCAACAGAAACTTTGCCAAACGCGCAGATGGCAATCCCAATACACTCGCATTCGTAGCAAGTCCTGAACTAGTTACAGCTTTGGCTATTGCGGGCGATCTGAATTTCAATCCGCTTACTGATACCTTAACAAACGATAAAGGAGAGCAGGTAAAACTAGATCCTCCGAGTGGAGATGAATTGCCGGTGAAAGGTTTTGCTGTCGAAGATGCCGGTTATCAGGCACCAGCCGAAGACGGAAGCAGTGTAGTGATTGATGTGAAAGCAGACAGCAAACGTTTGCAATTACTCTATCCTTTCGCTGCCTGGGAAGGAACGGATCTAAAAGGATTGAAATTATTGATCAAGGCAAAAGGAAAATGTACTACTGATCACATTTCAATGGCAGGTCCCTGGTTGAAATTCCGCGGACATTTGGATAATATCAGCAATAACTTATTAATCGGTGCCACGAATTTCTTCAATGAAAAAACTGATTCCGTAAAGAATCAACTTACCGGAGAATATGGTACCGTTCCGAATACACAAAGAGCGTATAAAGCGGCTGGCGTAGGAAGTATTGTAGTGGGCGACGAAAACTATGGAGAAGGATCTTCAAGAGAGCATGCCGCGATGGAGCCACGTCACTTAGGCGTTCGTGTGGTGCTTGTGAAATCTTTTGCTCGTATTCACGAAACCAATCTTAAAAAACAAGGAATGCTGGCTTTAACCTTTGCCAACAAAGCCGATTACGATAAGATCCTAGAAGACGACACCATTGATATCGAAGGTCTATTGGCTTTCACACCTGGTAAACCTTTGCAGGTAGTATTAAATCATAAAGACGGCAGTAACGAAACCATTCAAGCGAATCATTCTTACAACGAACAACAGATCGAGTGGTTTAAAGCCGGTGGTGCGTTGAATGTTATCAGAAAAGCGTTTGCGGGGTAAGAAGAAGTTGATGGTTGTGGGTTGTAAGTTGTAGGTGGCGTTTATCGTCTATCGTTTCTCGTTTTTCGAAAAACGGGAAACGAACAACGAACAACGATTTTTGGTTTTGACCTTTGACTTAAGAAGGAATCGTAAAAGATCTTACCTTATTGTACACACTCTCCGACAACGGCACCAACGGCAATCGCAGATAATTCTGAATAATCTTTTGTTCAGCTAAGAACGCCTTGATACCCGCCGGATTATTTTCGCAGAACATGAGATCGTATGCGGGTAATAACTGATCATTTATTTTTTTGGCGGCGGCAAAATCTCCTTTCAGTGATGCATTAATCATTATACTGAATTCGGAAGGGAAGGCATTGGCCGCTACACTGATTACCCCCTCCATGCCGCAAGCAATCTGAGCCATAGCTATTGCATCATCGCCGCTGATCACCATGAAATGATCCGGTTTATCACGAAGGATCTGCATACAATGCAACATATCGCCACTGGCCTCTTTAATACCCATGATATTAGGAATTTCATTAGCGATGCGAATAACCGTTTCTGCCGAAATACCTCTGCCTGTTCTGCCGGGCACGTTATATAACATGATCGGCTTAGGCGATGCCGCAGCCAGTGCTTTATAATGCTGAAAAATCCCTTCCTGAGAAGGTTTACTGTAATAGGGGCTGGCACTTAGAATTGCTGCTGCGCCTTCCAAAGGAAAAGATTTCAAATCTTCGATCAATGCTGCTGTATTATTCCCGCCAATACCTACCACTACCGGAACATTTCCTTTGGTCTCTTCATAAGCTATTTGAATGAGCTGTACTTTTTCTTCTTTGGTAAGTACGGGTGCTTCCCCTGTAGTACCTAATACAACCAAGTACTGACATCCATTATCCATCACATAATGAATCAGTTTCTTATATGCCGGGTAATCAATACTACCATCTTCCTGAAAAGGTGTAACCAATGCCACCCCTGTACCTCTTAATTGTGTGCGTAATAGATCCGACATTTTTATTCGTTTGTTGTCTCTCGTTTGTCGTCTCTCGTTTGTCGTCTCTCGAAAAACGATTAACGAACAACTAAAAACGAATTTTGGTTTTGACTTTTGACCTTTGACTTAAAAAACTACTCCTCTGTCCAGAAACCCATCTTGCCGTATTTTTCAATTCTGTTATTTATACGGGTATCAGGATCCATGGTTTTTAATTCCTTCAGTATGGGCAACAATACTTTTTTCAGATTTGCTGCAGCTTCATTATAATCCCATTGTGCGCCACCGGCAGGTTCGGGAACGATCTGATCCACAAGTCCGAACTTTTGCATGTGGTCGGGCGTGAGCTTCAGCTGTTCTGCTGCGATTTCTTTCTTCTCCCAAGTACGCCACAATATAGAACTGCAACTCTCGGGAGAGATAACTGTGTACCAGGTATTTTCTAGCATGAGCACTCTATCTCCCACCCCTATGCCGAGCGCGCCACCACTGGCACCTTCACCAATAATGACGCATATAACGGGTACGCGTAAACGAATCATTTCAAAGATATTGCGCGCGATGGCTTCCCCCTGTCCACGCTCTTCCGCTTCCAGTCCGGGATAAGCCCCAGGTGTATCAATTAATGTAATTATGGGTTTATTAAATTTCTCAGCCAGCTTCATTAATCGCAATGCTTTACGATAGCCTTCCGGATTGGCCATCCCGAAGTTGCGAAGCTGACGCATTTTAGTATTAGCACCTTTTTGCTGTCCAATTACCATCACAGTTTCACCACCCAGTTCCGCAAATCCGCCTACCATGGCTTTATCATCTTTTACCCCGCGATCGCCATGAAGTTCAACGAAACTGGAACACATCTTTTCAATAAACTTTAATGTATAAGGACGATCAGGATGGCGGCTGAGTTGTACCTTCTGCCAAGAAGTAAGGTTTTGTGTTACCTCTTTTCGTTTGACAATAATTTCATCCTCTAGCTTTTGGATGGTTTCCGTATAGTCAACCTTGTTCTGATTTTTTTCTGCAAGGCGAGAAATTTCTTTCAATTGATCCACCAATTCCTTGATGGGTTGTTCGACTTCAATAAACTGACGATTTTCTAAAGCGGGCATATATTTGTTTGGGCGGTAAAATTAAGGTATATACTATAAATAGAAAAAGAACAAGTGTTTGTATGAGTAATAAAAAGCCCCGAAAATTCGAGGCTTTTAAAAATATTATTTGCATTAAAATTAATACCCAGGATTTTGAACAATCACGCCGCCGGTGGCATCTACTTCTCTTCTAGGAATCGGGAAGACAAGCTTAGGGCTATTCCAAGGAAATGAACCCGTAGATTTTTCAAGGCGCTTGAAATCGTGTATCCTTAATCCTTCAAAGGCAAGCTCAATTTCACGCTCTTTTAAAACATCATCAAGAGTAACAGAAGATGAGAATGAAGTATTCGTTCTTAATGAATTTCTCAATATTGCCATATCATTATCAGGGCTATCTCCTACATTCGTTCCTAACCGCAGATTACACTCTGCTCTTGTCAAGTACATTTCAGCGATTCTGACAACAGGAAGATTCTGTGCAAAATCTTTCCATTTTCCGCAATATCTGTTACCAGGTCTTGCCCCTGTACCAATATAATACCATTCAGATAAACGCAAATCATCCTCATCATAATTGGCTGTGAGATACGCTGAGTTTACTCTTACATCAGCACGTCCAATTCCTACGAGACTGGCATAAAAAGTAGCCATTCCATCATTGGATTGTCCAGCGTTGTTTTGTTCATTTTGCTGTATCTCCCAGATAGACTCTTTCGTATTCTTATTTGAGAAAACTGCTGATACGGAAGCATTCAAAGAATAGTAACCGCTTTCTATTACCGTGCTAGCTGCATCTCTTGCTTTATCATAAGCTTTCTGCTGAAGATACACTCTGCTTAAAAAAGCGAGTGCTGTATATTTTGTGACACGGGTTCCATTTTCTTCCGGAAGTAAATTTGCAGCTGCCTCTAAATCAGAAATCACTTGTTGATAGGTTTGTGCAACAGTATTTCTTGGAACAGCCTTGGAAGCAAGAGCTTCACTTGATGTTGAATTGGTTTTAACCACAATGCCTATATGTGAATTATCAGCTGTGGCACCCCAAGGGAGTGCATAATAACGAACTAACTCAAAATGAAGGATTCCTCTGATAAACTTGGCTTCTCCCTCATATTGATTTCTTAAATCTGCATCTTTTACCTTACCTAAATTATCCAGTACCAGATTCGCATTATTGATACCGCGGTATGCAGCCACCCAAACTCTTGACGCTTCAGAATTATCGGCAGTCATAGTTTTGTTAGCTACTTGTCTTTGTCCCTGAAAAGTTCCTCTCCAAGAACAATATCCTTCACTTGCCTGCAAATCAGCAAGCATAAAGAAATTAGTGCCGTACAGTGCTCCACCACCTAAAATGGAATAACATCCCACAACTGCAGCATTTACATCTTGAGCTGTTTCAATAGCATTATCAAAATTGATGCTTTGCTGTGGTTCCACTTCAAGTGTTTTGGTACAAGACACAATTAATACCACGTTAAGAAAAATAAATATTTTAATTATGGATTTCATATAACTTATTTTATTGATCATTTATTAATAAATACAATATTATAGCCCAATATTGATACCAAAAGTAATCGTACTTGCCTGAGGAGGAGTATAAAAATCATGACCCAAGTTAATATTACCTGTGTAGGTAGTATTTACTTCAGGATCATATCCCTTATAGTTTGTGAACGTTAAGAGATTTTGAGCAGCCACATAGATTCTTGCATTATCAATATAAAATTTCTGAAGATGTTTTCTGGCTACATTGTATCCAAGATTCACACTTTTTATGCGGAAATATGATCCATCCTGTACCCAACGACTGCTTTTGCCAGCTCCATTACCTTCATAAAGCCTTGGTTGTGGAATCGTTGTTATATCTCCGGGGTTTCTCCAGTAATTCATCTGGTCTACGGTTTGGTTGTCAAAATAATCACCATTTACGCTCTGAAAAAAGCCTGCAATATTATAAATATCACCTCCTTGTACAAATTGACACTGAATATCCAAATCAAATCCTTTATAACTAAACCTGTTATTCCAACCACCATAGAAATCAGGATTAGGATCTCCTACTACCGTTTGAATTGCAGCTCCATAATCATTGGTAGGTTTGCCATCTGCACCCAGATATAAAGCGTCTCCATTATTTGGATCCACTCCCAGATATTTAGGTCCATAAAATTGACCGAATGGAGCCCCTTCTGCCAATCTTCCTAAAGTTCTTTGCCCCGGAGGAACCGGTGAAACAAGACGCGTTACTTCATTTTGATAGGTAGATATATTGAAAGATGACGTCCAGTTGAATGGCTTACGAACAATGTTAAAGTTTAAAACAAGTTCCCATCCCTTATTTGTCATATCCCCAATATTCTTTGTAACCGAAGTAAATCCATTCACTGAGGGAAGAGGTACATTTAATAAAAGGTCTTTTGTGTTTTTACTAAAATAATCGAGTTCGCCTGTTATTCTGTTATCCAATATTGCAAAGTCTAAGCCAATATCGAATTGATATGTATTTTCCCATGTTAAATTTGGCACTCCGATCTGAGAAGCCAGAATCCCGGCAATATTTGCATAAGGTCCGCTGGAGTACAAACTTAAAGAACTAAAGTTTCCGATTTCGGCATTACCAGTTTTACCATAGCTTGATCTCACTTTTAAGAAATTAAGGACCTTGCTATTTTTCAGGAGCTTTTCCTCAGAAAGCACCCAACCGACTGCTACTGCAGGGAAAACACCATAACGATTGTCTTTACCAAATCTTGATGAGCCATCGGTACGTATACTTGCTGTTAGCAGATATTTATCCATTAATTTATAATTCGCCCTTAAGAAATATGAAATGAAACGATACTCAGTTTCTGAAGATGACCCCCCCGAAATGATAGCAGCATTAGCAATTTTAGTGAATTTTTCGCTTGGAAATGCTCGCCCTTCAACGCTTGCACCCGATGAAGATCCACTTTGATATTCAATTCCACCCATGGCGTCAACCTGATGAATTCCCTTAAAAGTATTATTCCAGCTAAGCGTATTGGTAGTCGTGAAAATGGAACTTATAACCTGATTTTCATAACTATATCCTTCAGGTGCACCATCTTGGGTATTTCTTCCTAAATACTGGCTTTCCTGCAAATAGTTAAAATCAATACCATTTTGAGTTCTGAAAGTCAGATTAGGAAGGAGTTTAGCCTCTGCAAAAAAGCTGCTGATGGTACGATAGGTATTATTGGTATTTCGGTTTTTACCCTCTAATTCAAAAAGGTTATTATAATATAAAGTGGCGCTATTCAGACTTCTATCGGCATTTCTTTTAGGATGTAAAGGTGGTATTGCATTCAGTTGTAGGGGATTACTAAATGCATTATCGCTTGGCACCCTATAGTTTACGGTTTGATTTAAAGAAAGATTTGCGCCAACCTTAAAGATATTATTAACCGTATGATCGATATTCAATCTTCCGGTTCCTCTGGTCAAACGGTTACCGATGATGATTCCTTTTTGATCGTTAAAACTTCCGCTCATTAGGAATTTGGTTCGGTCATCCCCACCAGTTAGTGATATATTATATTGACTGATATATCCTGTTTGAAAAGCTTCATTGGCCCAGTTCTGATCATAATTATTATTCCAGTCTGTAGTTCCTGTTTCAAATTCAAATTCTTCAGCCGGGTCGTAGCCCATGTTTTCTGCTGCTGCTGTAAACAACTCTCTGTATTGTGAAGCATTTAAAAATTCCGCTTTTTTGGTTGGTGTGCTCCATCCAGTAAAATAGCCCATATTAAGTTTCGTTCGACCTTTTTTACCTGATTTTGTAGTAATCAATAACACCCCGTTTGATGCTCTTGATCCGTAGATAGCTGCTGAGGCAGCATCTTTTAGAACCTCAATACTTTCAATATCATCAGGGTTGAGCGTTGCCAAAGGATTATCAGGTTCTGTAGCACTTCCCAAAGATTGATTGACAATGGGAACTCCATCAATTACCACAAAAGGTTGCTGGTTTGCGGATATAGAAGAAATACCCCTTACTCTGACATTCAAGCCTTGTCCTAATTTACCACTACCAGTATTAATGAACACACCGGCAGCCCGACCTTGCAAGGCTTGCTCAAAACTTGGTAATGGGAGATTCTGAAACTCCTTGGAGGTAACTTTAGCAATCGATGACGTCACATCTTTTTTCAATTTTGTACCATAACCCACCACCACAACTTCAGATACTTCTGAAGCTCTGGCTTTTAACTGGGCGACAATATTTCCAGATCCAATGCTAATTTCCTGAGAATCAAGTCCAACATAAGAAACAATTACAGATTTCACGTTTTCTGATACTGAAAATGAGAATTTACCTGCTGCGTCAGTTACAGTGGTTTCACCTGAACCCATGGCTGTAATTGTTGCGCCAGCAAGAGGTTTGCCATCGTCACCTGTTATTGTACCCGTAATTGTTTTTTGCTGCGCATAAATAATCGTAGATGCAAAAAGCAATAGAATTAGAGAAGCAATTTTTCTCATTTGCGTAGGTTTTGGTTAAAAGATGTTTGAAAATATTAAAAAAATGTTAAACATTAAAATTTTTCTTTTCTGAAAATCAAAGAAATAGGTTTCCGGATTTATAAAAAATGATTGAAATCATAAAATCACCCGCCGCTCCAAGTCAATTGAATCTTGAATTCGTCAATTACGTCTTTTTGTTGCCATAATCGGGAAAGCTTGATCCAAAGCATCACTCTTGCACCCAGCTTATACCTGGCATTCAGATATATTTTATATCCATTTGCATCAAAAGAAGGTATTGAAAACTGATACAAAACATCCTGCTCATAGGCATAAACCCGACTTTCATAACTGTCCGCCTCAAAATACTGCATCCTTATGTTGAAGGCAAAAGGACGTAACAAAGGCTTATATAAAGCTTCCGCAAAGCACAAAAATCCTGATTCTTTTACCCCAACAATTTTCTTGTATTGCACTAGCTCGAATCTGTTTCTTATTACCCATTCCTTGTTGTAATTAAACTCTGTTTGTGCTCTTATATTGATTTTTTTATATCGTAAAGCACCCTCAATAATATCCTTTCTATCAATAAAAAAATTCTTCTCTTTCTCTTCCATTCGGAATCGTATAAAAAAATGAGACTGGCGACGAATACTGCGTGCTACCTGCACCATATATTCTTTTCCTCCGGAAGGCACATCAACCGCGTATCGCAACCAAGGGAAGCGATATATATCCGCATACATATTTATTGTCCAGGTATGCGCTGGCCTTATTGTAAGTCCGGCATACAATCCTTTCTCATTTATAGGCAAAGTAGATTCGCTAAATGCATTCCCAAAATGAGCCTGATATCCGGGGCCCATATTCCTGTAAAGCAAAGAAAAATCTACTTTTGGATCCAGTGACAATATCAACCCGCCCAGTAAAGCATGTTCCTGAAAACGATGCAGCGCATATTCCCCAAAAACATGAATATTTTTAAAGGTATAGGCCCCATCTATACTCATATTGGTGTAACTATTGCCCTGCCATGCATATAGATTATAAGGTCGGGTTTCTTTTTGCTGAACAAAACCCCCAAAATCAGTGTATAGTAAGTTAATGGCTGCATGTCCGCTAACACGTTCATATTTCAATGTACCGCCTCCCGCAACAATTGGCAAAGAACCTTTATTCTTCATTTCCGAATTTGTACGATGAAGCCCAGAGCTATTTATGGAAGAAAAAGATTTTTGTCGACCTGAGCTATCGGTTCTAATGGCTGCATCAAAATAGCGAAGAGAAGCAAATCCGGTAAGCGACCAATATCGATACACCCCAGTAGCAGCCACTCCCCGTTGAAATAAATTTTCACCGAAAGAATGATAAGGTCGAATCATAGGGGCCTGACGTTTTATCAGCATTACTTCTGAACTTTTTCGAAAAGCCATCGACTGCCAGATCAATAAGCCTTGTCCCATGTTTACGACATAGTCGCCCAGAATAAGCATTTTCAACTTGCCACTGTTAGCCATCGCAATATGTGCACTGTAAAAATCAAAACCATATGGCTGCGCACCTTTGAACCAAGCTTCTCCCGCATCTTTCTCGGCAGTAATTCCGTATTGTAATAATTTTTTATATTGATATTTAAATCTGATATACGCTCGCTCATTGCTTCCCAAAAAATTACTCTGATTACCTTGAGACGCGCTGGAAGATTGACTTGTTTTTGTTGATGCACCTATAATAATCTCATGTATTCCGTATCGCCAGCTTGTTTTCCAATCAGCTTTTCTTTGGAAGCGATCAGAGAACGAAATATAGGGTAATATTTTTTTTATCGTATTGAGATCCCAGTATGGAATAGCCTGAAGTTCATAGATAGAAATAAATAATTTATTCAAATTTCGATAACTCAGGAATGACGCTATTTGGATTGGCGAAAGGATATTTAATGTTATTAAATCCTGCTGATCAAGTGTATTCATATCCAATGGATGATTAAGTAAATATTGCAAA
>CAZZJD010000023.1:0-12922 GCA_964654305.1 uncultured Chitinophagaceae bacterium | reverse complement strand
TGGATTCAAAACGGGCTCAGTTTTTAATTAGGGTATTGGATTTTGTTACCTATTTCAGTAACATGATGTAAAGATATATTGGGGTTTTTGGCCATGCAAACATTTAGCAATAGCGTTTTGATAAATAAGGGTTTCCTTAGATACTGATATAGGGTTTCATTAGCAATATATCTTATATGCTACAATCGTTTTGTGTGCCACAGGCATAGAATTTAGCCAAACCTACAACTTACAACCGCCAATCTTCTTCTACTTCTTCTTCTCAAAATCCAGAATCACTCCATTGATACAATAGCGTAATCCTGTAGGGGGCGGCCCATCTTCAAAAACATGTCCAAGGTGAGCTTTGCATCTGCCGCATTGTACTTCGGTGCGGCTCATACCATGGCTATGATCGGGAGTATAGATAAGTGATCCTTTGCTTATGGGTTGATAAAAACTGGGCCATCCACAACCACTTTCAAATTTGGTATCACTCTGAAATAATGCATTACCACAAGCGGCACAATAGTACGTACCTATTTCTTTAAATTGCTCAAACTTGCTTGTCCAGGGTCTTTCTGTACCCTTTTGCCGGGCAATATAATATTGCTCAGGCGATAATAATTTTTTCCATTCATCATCTGTAAGCTGAAGCTTGTTAGAATCTGTTTTAGAGTAAAAAGCATGTTTTTTTTCTTCCTGCATAATTTCTTTTTTAGGAGTTTGCGCCTGACAACCAGCAATTATAATAAGAGAAACAGCCAGATGTGTAGTATATAATAAGTTCTTTAAAATCATAACAACTTACAATCGTTTGCTTGTATAAGAAATAAAACAAAGCGCGAGAATATAAGTTCACAAGGCTACTATTTTGTTCGTTCCGAATTATCTTTGTCGTAATATATTCTGCTTATGTTCAATCTGATTCTTTTTGGTCCCCCCGGTAGTGGCAAAGGCACACAGTCAGAAAAAATTATTGCCCGCTATGGTTTAAAACATCTTAGCACCGGAGATCTGTTACGCAATGAGATTGCCGCTTCTACTTCTCTGGGCCTGGAGGCAAAAACATTTATGGATAAAGGACAACTCGTTCCTGATGCTGTGGTGATTGGTATGATCCGTTCTGCCATGGATAAAAATCCGGATGCAAAAGGATTTTTATTTGATGGTTTTCCACGTACGGTAGCGCAGGCGGAAGCGCTAGACCAATTACTGGCTGAAAAAGGTACATCTATTCATAGTATGCTTGCTTTGATCGTAAGAGAAGAAGAATTAATCAAACGGTTATTAAACAGAGGTCTAACAAGTGGAAGAAGCGATGATACCAACGAAACTGTCATTCGCGCCCGTATAGAAGAGTATCAAAACAAAACCGCTGCTGTCGCAGGTCATTATCGTGCATTAAATCGTTTTGCTGAACTGGAAGGAGAAGGGGGTATAGAAGAAATTTTCAGTCGCATTGCTGGTGAAATAGACAAGCATTTGGTGTAATAGATTCTAATAGGTTATCTTGTGTTTTTTATCATCAGCTTAAGGATACTTCTATATCTACAACCAAAAAAATTGTTTTATGTCCAGAATCTTATTGCTTTTTGCTGTTTTTTTTCTTACGAATCCTTGTTCTTTATCTGCTCAAAATAAAGAAGTTGTTAGTGCTTCCATCACCGGATCTGTGATGGTTTCAACAGATGGAGAATCTCTTTTTTATAATATGGGTGGTCCGGGAATTAAATTCACGAAAGACCAATTTTATATCAGTGTAAATATGTTGCCAACACTTAGATTTTTTAAAGATGAGCCTCGACCATTTGTTA
Source organism: uncultured Chitinophagaceae bacterium (assembly GCA_964654305.1). GTDB lineage: Bacteria > Bacteroidota > Bacteroidia > Chitinophagales > Chitinophagaceae > Lacibacter. The sequence goes on along the minus strand of CAZZJD010000023.1, from coordinate 11,126 downwards.
CGCCCTTACTTGGTACAGGGCTCATAATCGGTTATAAACGATTTATTATCGGCATGCCTGTTTATTATCTTGCGGCTAAGGCCAGCTGGATTATATCAGGTGGTATTGGCATAAAACTGGGTAAGTAAACACTGTATTAAACGGACTTAATATCCAACAGATCTCGGAGTCCGTTGCCAATAAGATGAAATGCAAAAACGGTAAATGCAATTGCAATGCCTGGAGCAATCGCTAGCATAGGGTTTTGTGTAATAATAAAATTATACTGCTCCTTCATCATAAGTCCCCAACTGGGTTGAGGAGCTGGTATACCCAGCCCCAAAAAACTCAATCCCGCCTCTAGAATAATGGCTGTAGCGAAGTTGGATGCCGCCATCACCCATATTGAGCCCATAATATTTGGTAAAATATGTCGGAATATGATTCGTGTATGAGAAAAACCAAGTGTATTAGCCGCCTCTACATAAGTAAGCTCCTTCACTGCCATTACCTGTCCTCTGACCAAACGGGCAACATTTACCCATAAGCTCAATCCGATAGCTAAGAAAACCTGACTGAACCCTTTACCTAATAACAACATTACTCCAAAAACAAGTAACAATGTGGGTAAGCTCCAAATCACTTGTAAAAACCACATGATCAATCGATCTGTAATGCCGCCCCAATAACCTGCCATTGCGCCCAAAAAAATTCCAATAGACAGAGATAAAATTACTGCCATAGCACCCACACTCAAACTGATTCTTGCTCCCACTAGCAAGCGGCTTAGGATATCCCTCCCAAACTTATCAGTACCCAACCAAAAAATTTTTTCTTCTATATGCTGCTCATGAGACCCTCTCTCTGTAAAAAATTTCCTTTCTTCAGTAATGCCTTCATCAATATATTTTTCTACAATCAATGTATCATCTTTTATAGCATACGAAGCAATTGGCAACCATTCATAGTTATCTGTTTTCCCATTCCATAATATATTCCAATTTTTTTGTTCGACGACGTCCTGCTTTTTTTGTTTAAAAAACTGTTGTCGATACCCCGGCTTTTTTCCACCTATCTCTACTATCATACGATTTGCATGCGGACTGTTGTCGGGAGCAATCCAATAAGCAAACAAAGCACAAATGCTTACCAGTAAGAGGAAGACGATGCCCAAGAACAAGCCCTTATATCTCCGGAGTAGTGTAAACATGTAAAACGTTGATGTTAAATCGGGATTGATTTTCTCAGATGAATATAATACATATTAACGCACGCTTCTCCCTTTCCATTTATATTTTCTAAAGTTGCCAAGTCCCCCTGCCAATACCATATATGCAATATGTAAAGGCTGAAAGGGGATAAAGTAAAGTAATAGTTTTTCTTTATGATAAAATTTAGAAACCTTGTACATAAAAATCAGCTCTATAATAATTTTTGAAGCCAATATAATCAAGGTGAATGAAGCTAAAGAAGGGATAAAGAAGCAGCTAATCATTAAAGCAAGAATCGACAGATTAAATAGATATACTGTGATCAGTATCAGCTTTAAACTATTTTCTTGATAGTATTTTCCTTTGCTTGCCCATCGGATTCGCTGATGAATAAAAGAGGATAAATTGTTTGCCCCTTTTGTTAAAACGATCGCTTCTTTCCTGCCGCAATATTTTATTTCGTTCGGAAACTGATTTTTAATTTTTTGCATCAGTAACATATCGTCTCCACTTGCAATATGATCGGCTTCAGAAAAACCTCCTACACTTTCATAAGCGGATTTACGATAACATAAATTGGCACCATTACTCATGGTGTGTATGCCTGTATGAACAGCCGCTGCTGTGATTCCTTGTAGCATCATAAAGTCGAGTGCTTCAAAAATCTGTAAAGCGCCTTTTTCCTGACTAATCGTAACCGGAGCTGCAATAAAAGCAGATTTTTCATTTCGGATGATATCATCAAAACAATGCAGCCAGTCAGCTGGAACAATACAGTCTGCATCCGTAGTAACGATATACTCTCCCTTACTTTTTGAAACACCCAGCGCGATAGCTTGTTTTTTAAAAGCATAATTTTTGAGGGAAGACTCATTTTTTAATTGTAGTAATTTGACGTTCGGATATTGTTTAACAACAGAGGAGGTACTATCCTCACTAAAGTCATCTACTACAATAACTTCATATAAGTTTTTAGGATAGTTGATATTTTGTATACTATCCAGACAGATTTTGATGTTATGTTCTTCGTTTCTTGCTGGGATAATGATGCTGAATAAAGATGTTGGATTTTTATCAATCAAAGGATCTTTATTACACGATAACTTCCAACCTCTTCTGTAATTAAGAATGATCAGTCCATATAAAAATATTAACAAAATGAAAATGCCGCCAACAAACATGAATGCAAAATAATTATTTACAAAGGGCCGTTAAAATATATTACTGATTAGATTTGCTTATGCCACGATCCAAAAAGAGAAAGAAGCGAGGATTTATGATTGGATTTAGTTTGATTGTTGTAGTGTTTACAATAGCCTGCCTCTTGGTACTGGATCGTTATTATTCTATTTTTGATACAAAAGGGACTTATCATCCATCCTTTGGAATACAGATTCCCAATGGATATACGGTACATGGAATTGACGTGAGTCGACATCAATTACGGATTAACTGGCAAAAGGTAGCCAATATGGAATCGAAGGGAAAGAAAATCCGTTTTTGTTTTATTAAAGCTACACAAGGGAATTATAAAACCGATCCATACTTTGAAAGAAACTGGATTCGATCCGGCGATGCCGGATTAATAAGGGGCGCATATCATTATTTTGATCCACGAATAAAAGGGGATGTACAGGCAGCGTATTTTTTAAAAAAATATCAGGTTGGTGCGGGAGATCTTCCACCTGTATTGGATGTGGAGGAAACGGGTAATATTCGTGCTGAAATCATAAGGAGAGAGGTAAAAAAATGGTTGGATCGGGTTGAAAAACAAACAGGAGTAAGGCCGTTAATATATACGCATACCAAGTTTTATCGTAGTATTCTGGGTGAGCTTTTTGATGAGTATCCTTTTTGGGTAGCTCATTATCATCGCGGAGATGAGCCCCGCATTTTCAGAGACTGGCATTTCTGGCAGCACAGTGAAAGCGGATATATAAATGGCATAAGGGGAAAAGTAGATTTTAATGTTTTTTTCGGAGATAGTTTAGCGTTGGAAAGAATCAGGATAAAAAAGTTAAAGTGATGGAATAATAATTCCGAAACAAATAGACTGTCTTTATTGTTATTTTGTACGATCTAAACTAAATCACTCATGTCAGAAGGCATCGAACCGGAAGTAAAAGACTTTTTAAAGCGCGTCATGCAAACCGTATCTACTGGTATGCTGTTTCTGTTGGTACATATGACCTTTGGTCTTTATTTAAACTGGGGATTCTATGAGGGTAGGATTGGGGTAGGGAATGTGATCTATTATCTTTTTTTACTGGGAAGTTTTGCGGCGCTTATCTACTATTATTATATACTTTGGAAAGAAAGATTAAGTAAGAAGTAAAACGAGTAAATAAAAAAACCGGCGCTCCTTGAAACGCCGGCCTTATAGATTGAGGATAAAAATGAATTAATAAGAGCAGGTAAAATCCTTTTTCCAGCAGCATACTGCCTCTTCAGGTTGTTTTTCCATGATCAGTGAATAGGCATGAAGCGGACTGCTCAGTTTACATAGAAAACTTACTTTGTCAGGATCTGCATTACGCAACACAGTCATAGTTAAAGTAAGACCTTTTTCGTTAACAGAAGCAAACTTATATTGCTCATTTCCTTCTTCGGTATTTACTACCTCGGTTAAGATGCCGGAAAAACGGGCATCACTGGTAATCATGAAGTCAACTTTTTGATTGGCTTCAACGCCGAATACCTGATTCAAGAAAGCAAGATTGCTGTTTTTGTTTTCTACTTTTTGGAAAAGTCCGGATCTGTCTTTGTCAGCCAAATTTGGCTTGTTTGCAACTGGTTTCACTTCATTAAGGGTTCCTGCAAATGATCCGGCTGCAAGCACCAGAAGAAGAGACCAGCTTAGAATTACCCGTTTCATAGAGATGAATTTTTAATTGGTTTAATAAATTGGATATTGATTCCTGATAACAATACTAAATTAGAATGCATTTTGAGAAGAAAATAATAACAGAAGGCCTTTCCCGGATAAATAAAGGCAAACCCTTAGTGGCGTTTAGGGATAGTGCATAGGGGCTTGGTGAAAAGTAAAAAATTCATCCATAAAAAAACCCTCGATCATCGAGGGTTTTTATCATTTCTCTCGTCAAAGAAATTATCCCAAATATCCTTTTCCCATCAAGTATTCTGCAATCTGCACGGCATTTGTTGCGGCCCCTTTACGCAGATTATCACTTACAATCCACATGTTTAAGGTGTTGGGCTGCGACTCATCTCTTCTTAATCTGCCTACAAACACTTCATCTTTTTCATGTGCATCCATTGGCATAGGATATTGCTGATTAGGTAAATCATCTACAACGATCACTCCGGGAGCTTTCGATAATAAAGTTTTTACTTCGCTAAGATCATAATCATTCGCGAATTCAACGTTTACGCTTTCGCTATGCCCGCCCATCACTGGAATACGCACGGTGGTAGCGGTTACTTTTATGGTTTCGTCCTGCATGATCTTACAGGTTTCTTTCACCATTTTCATTTCCTCTTTTGTGTATCCATTGTCCAGAAACACATCGATCTGTGGTATTACATTCAGATCGATTGGATATTTATATGCCATAGGATATTCATCTGTTTTTCCGGCGACCGCTTTTCCTCTTTCTCCCATCAACTGATCGACTGCTTTTTTACCGGTACCCGTTACACTTTGGTAGGTTGAAACCACTACTCTCTTGATCTTATATTTTGCATGTAATGGTTGTAAGGCCACTACCATCTGAATAGTAGAGCAGTTGGGATTGGCGATGATTTTATCTTCTTTGGTTAACACCGAAGCATTTACTTCCGGTACTACTAATTTTTTTGTTGGATCCATTCTCCATGCACTGGAGTTGTCGATAACCGTGATTCCTGCTTCTGCAAATTTGGGCGCCCATTCCAGAGAAGTGCTGCCTCCAGCAGAAAAAATAGCTACCGCTGGCGCTGCTTTGATAGCATCAGTCATGCTTACTACTTTATAGGCTTTACCTTTAAAGTAAACATCTTTACCTACCGACTTTTCAGAAGCAACAGGGAGTAATTCGGTAACTGGAAAATTTCTTTGTTCCAGCACCTGTAACATTTTGGAGCCCACCAGTCCGGTCGCCCCGACAACGGCAACTTTCATTTCATTTCAATTTTAGATTTAAAAAATCAGGCCTTCCGAAGGGAAGGCCTGCAATTCGTTTCTGTCATCCAAAACAAATCCCACGCCTTCTTAGGGAAGACATTTGATCTTTTTATTGTTGCATTTGAATGACATGGGCGCAAAATTAGTTTTGAAAGAATTCCGCACCAAATTTTTTGCAATTCTTAAACAAACATTCTTTAGTACAAGATTTACTTTTATTCATTATAGTCAGGAGTTTAAACCCCTGGCTATGAAAATCACAGAACCTTTAACCAATTAAAAACACCATCATGAAAAACGGTTTTACATCCTTTTGGGTTGTTCTATTTTGTATGCAATCCATTCTTTCTTTTGCCCAGCTTCAGGAAGATTTTTCAGACGGAGATTATTTACGTAATCCGCGATGGATTTTATCAGATTCAACAGACTGGATCATTAATGCTGAAACGCAGCTACAAACCAATCGCATAATTCCCAATAGTACCTGTTGGATTTCTACGTCAAACAGTTTGTCGGATTCTGTTCAGTGGGAGCTGGATATTCAATTATTGTTTAATACCTCTTCGCTTAATTATCTTGACATTTATCTGATCTCTTCTGATTCCATTCCTGTTTCAAATACTGCTACCGGATATTTTCTTCGATTAGGAAATACGGAAGACGAGATATCACTTTATCGTAAAGATGCCGGTAATAGAATCATTAAAATTGTTGACGGAATTAATGGGCTGCTCAATAAACCCGACAATCGATATCGAATAAAAATTACCAGAAGAGAAAAAAACAAATGGAGTCTTTGGTATGATGCTAGCATGAAAGGAAACGAATATGTTGATGGTGGAACGGCTACAGATTCCACTTATCAGTACGGCAAATATTTTTCTCTTTATATACAACAAAGCACGGCAAGTTTTTTCCAAAAACATTTTATTGACAATATTTCAATCAGGGCTTTTGTGCCCGACAAAACACCACCAGCAATTATTAATAGCAGGATGATGAATCCGGGAACTCTACAAATTCAGTTTAATGAAGAAACTCACCCTCCTTCTGTACTAAATATAAATAATTACACAATTAACGACGAACTAGTTCATCCGAAATCTATCAATAAAGATTCTTTGATTGTAAACGCGTATAATGTTTTATTAGAAGAAGAACTTATCTCTGGCAAACAATATCAAATGTTCATTAAAAACATAATGGATATTTCAGGAAATAAAATGAAAGACACGCTGCTATCAATATTTTTTTATACACCTCAACGAGAAGATTTAATAATTAACGAAATACTGTTTAACCCAAAAGGAAGCGGCAGTGATTATGTAGAAATAATGAACAGATCTGCTTATCCGATCAATCTGAACGGATTCGCACTTGCTAATATCAATCCGTCTGCTTCCTCAATCAATATCAAAAAAATATTCTCCAATGATTACGAAATAAAACCTGGCGAATATCTTGTATTTGCTAATGATAAAGAAAACATTCTTTCGAATTATTATGTGCAAGAAATAGACAAAGTATTTACCTTGTCATCCATGCCATCTTTGCCTAATGAAAACGGGAATGTCCGTCTGATTGATGGTGCAGGTTCAATTATTGATGAACTGTATTATGATGAAAGCTGGCATTTCCCTTTACTGAATCAAAGAGAGGGCGTTGCATTGGAACGAATTTTTTTAAATGGAGCCACTCAAAAGGCTGATAACTGGAACTCTGCTTCAAAGTCATCCGGCTACGGAACGCCAGCTGCACTTAATTCTCAAACGCAGGTAGCGAAACAAACAAATACAGAAATATCGTGTTCATCGGAAATCTTTTCCCCCGATCAGGATGGCAACGATGATGTTTTATTGATTCATTATCAATTTACTGAAGGCGGATATGTTTTAAATAGTAGCGTATTTGATTTTGCGGGTCGGCCTATCAGAACATTACAAAGAAATATGCTGTGTGGTGTTTCCGGTCAATATAAATGGGATGGACTTGATGAACAAGGCCGCGAATTGCCGATGGGGTATTATATTATTTTTACAGAGATCTTTAACTTGAAAGGCGCGGTTAAAAAATTCAAAAATGCAGTGGTATTAGCAAGAAGAAGATGATGAAAAAGAATTGTTTTTAAGTTGAAAGATTCCGTGTAAATTGAAACCTGATGATCAGCAAGAAGAAAATATTTTATCCGGTATCTGAAAGCTTTAGAACCTATCTGAGAACGTATCAGAGAGAGAGATCCTTACCCATTAATTATAACGATCTGATGTATTATACAGAGTCTATGGATCTTCTTGATGAAAGCGGCAAACCTACCTATTGGGAAACTGTATTATATCCTCAGGAGGCGATGGAGCCATTGCACACAGGATTAAAAAGTATATATGCGAAACTGAAAGCGGCGGGAGATACGAAAGCACAGGAACATCTTTTTATTGAGCGGATTGATTATTGTTCATTTGGGAATTCACATCCTTTTCGAATCAAGATCGTGAACAAATACAATGATGTATATGATTATTTCTATATTAAAACGGCGGATGCGTCACGTGTATATGGTCTCGAGCTTGAGCATATTCTTTCTCCCAATCAGGTGCATTATCTAACGCATGGAAGTACATTAGTGGAAGAACATATTGCCGGCATTCCGGGTGATATGTTTTTATCGCGCTATAAAGACCGCCCCGAATTTGATCCGAAAAGAATTGCCAAGGAATTTGTAAAGTTTAATGAGCGTTGTTTCCTCAGATTACTGGGAGATATGCGCGCTTATAATTTTGTTTTTGACATCACGCCTGATTTCGATGCCTATCAGTTTCGAATTAGGGCCATTGATTTTGATCAGCAATTTTTCGAGGGAAACATGAATATTTACCGACCTCAGTTTTTTAAAGAGAATTATCCTTATGTGGAAATGGCAAAGCAGTATTTCAATCAGCAGGTAGTGTTACAATATCAGCAGGAAGAAAGAGCGGTGATTGCACGACGTATTAAGGCTGAGCGGCACAGACTCAAAGATTTACGAGACAGTATGGTTAGAGAGGAGATGTCAACTCCCGAAAAAATACAACAACTTGGTGCAGAACTTGCCGCACATTACGAAGACGCCATTTTTACAAAATGCAGAACAATGGGAGAGATAATCGACAGAAGCTTAAAGCGTGTGCTGGTGGCTACCCATTTCAGATAAAATCGATGTCGAAATTTACCAGTTGTACAAATTCTTTTATTCTTTCGTCGATATCAGCTTTTGTGATTTCTTTTAATCTTGTAGTTCCGAATTTTTCTACGCAGAAGCTCGCCATCGCACTACCAACAATGATTCCGTTTTTCATGTTGTCGAAACTGATATCTTTTGTTTGTGCTAGGTAGCCAATAAATCCACCCGCGAAAGTATCTCCTGCTCCCGTCGGATCAAAGACATCTTCTAATGGTAATGCAGGCGCAAAAAACACATGTTGATCATGAAAAAGCAAAGCGCCGTGTTCTCCTTTTTTAATCACTAAATATTTCGGACCCATATTCATAATTGAACGAGCCGCTTTAACCAAAGAATATTCTCCGCTGAGCTGACGAGCTTCACTATCGTTTACCATTAATACATCAACCTGTTGGATGACTTTTTTCAGATCATCCAGAGCGGTATCCATCCAGAAGTTCATGGTATCCATGACCGTTAGTCTGGGTTTATTGTTCAGCTGGCTTATGACTTTTAATTGCACGGCAGGTACCAGGTTTCCGAGCATTAAGAACGCTGCATTTTTATAAGATTCTGGAAGAACCGGATCAAAATCTGCCAATACATTTAATTGTGTGTCCAATGTATCGCGTGTATTCATATCAAGATGATATCTACCACTCCAGAAAAAACTTTTTTCATCTTTTTTGATCTGAACGCCTTCAAGCTGAACTCCTCTTTCCTTAAGTGCATTCAGCTCAGCCTCCGGAAAGTCTCCTCCCACTACGGATACTTGATGAATAGGTTTTGTAAAGTTCGACGCACTCCATGAGATGTATGTAGCGGCGCCACCAATAATTTTATCACTTTTTCCGAAAGGGGTTTCAATGGCATCGAAGGCCATGCTTCCAACAACAATTAAAGACATAAGTAGTTATTTTACCGGAGATCCGGGCGCGGCAAAGGTAATCAGAATGCGGATGATTGCCGAGGGGAGTTTTAATCCTTTAATTCAACCTCTCATCCTCAATTTTGATCGGTATTAAAAGACGCGTATTATTTTTGTTATATGAAATTTGTTGCCAATCTTTTATTTACACTAATATTTTCCGGCATCTTGAATGCGGGTTTTGCTCAGGAAGTATGGGATTTACGCAAATGTGTGGAATATGCCTGGGAAAATAATATTTCAGTACAGCAGTCAGATATACAGTCGAGAATTGCCGGTCTTAACCTGAAGCAGTCTCAATTTTCTCAATACCCCAATATCAGCATTACCAATAGTACGGGAACCAATTTTGGAAGAGCTGTTGATCCAACTTCCAATTTGTTTTCCAGCAGTACATTATTGTTTCAGCAGTATAATCTGAATGTCAGCGGATTAATTTACAATTGGGGAAATGTGCGCAATACTATCATTGGGGCAAGATATACTGCCGAGGCTGCTAAAAAAGATGTGGACCGCATTAAGAATGATATTGCCTTAACGGTAGCGACTACGTATTTGCAGGCATTATTGGCAAAAGAGCAGGTAAAAATTGTGCAAAAGCAATTAGAGCTTACGCAAACTCGTTTGACGGATACCCGAAAGCGGGTAGATGCCGGTTTATTGCCGGAATTGAATGCTTTAGAATTAGAGGCTCAATTTGCGCGCGACAGCGCCGCTTATATAGGAGCTTATATGACGGCAGAGCAGAATCTGCTGAGTTTAAAAGCCACCTTAAATCTGGATGCTGCGGCTGCCTTTGATATTGTGGCTCCGCCCGTTGATAAAATTCCTGTTGAAAACATTGCTGATCTTCAGCCCGAGGCAGTATATCTGATGGCCTTGCAATCGCAACCATTACAAAAAGTAAATGATTTAAGAATTAAGTCGCTCCAGTATAATTTAAAAGCCGCGCGTGCGGCACTCTATCCCTCACTCAATTGGTTTGGGGGCATTGGTACCAATTTTGCGAATCCTAACAATAAAATTACGGGCTTTAAATTCAATGGTTATCAGGCACCCACACCCGCCTCTCCGGTTGTGAGTACAGGCGTTGCATTTTTACCGGTACTTCAGCCAGACATTAGTATTGTACAGGAAAAAAAATCCTTCAATGAAATGTGGTCGGGATGGGAAACTCAAATCAGTGATAATTTCCGTCAAAATCTGGGATTACAGCTAAGCATTCCCATTTTAAACGGGGGTGTTGCAAGAACGAATTATAAAAGGATTCAATACGAAATCAAAAATGCAGAGTGGGTACAGAAGCAATCTGATCAGCGCCTTAAAAATGATATTTATCTTGCTTATCAGTCGGCAGTTAATGCATTACAGCGTTATCAGGCAAGCAAGAAAACAAAAGAGCTGTCGGAGCGCTCCTATCAGCTGGCACAAAAAAGATATGATGCCGGACTGATGCAGCCGATCGAGTATTTGACGATACAAAATAATTTGTTACGTGCGAATATTCAGGTAGCAGCTGATCAGTTTGATTATGTATTTCGGATCAAAGTGCTGGAGTTTTATAAGGGGATGGGGTTGAGATTGTAGAAGTTGTTGGTTATAGGTTGTAGGTTTTGTAATGCGGAATGTTGTCAGTGTATTGTATAGGATGTATGTCCCTTTTGATTAGGAGAAGGGCACAACATTATG
>CAZZJD010000022.1:0-12941 GCA_964654305.1 uncultured Chitinophagaceae bacterium | reverse complement strand
TGTATCGGTCGTTAATTGCCGAGTTTGCTTCCGATAAAGCGGTGAAGCAAAAAAGTGATCAGATAGAAATACCCAAAGGGGGTATGGGGGAGGCAAGGAAGAAAAAAGAAGAGGAAGAAATTTCTTTTAAAAAGCCAGGTAAGAAAACGGCTCCAAAAGAAGAGAAAACAGAGGTAGTTGCTGAAACAGCCCCACCTGCACCTGCACCCGAACCAGCACCTCCGATTGAGCCTAAAGTAGTAAAAGCGGAGGCGCCTGAAATCGAAGGCCCTAAGATCATTTCCAAGATAGATCTGGATCAGATAGATAGTTCCACTCGTCCCAAAAAAGTTACAAAGAAAGAAGAGAAAACAGAGCCAACGCCAATACAAAAGACTGAACCCGAAACGCCCGCGGTTACACCTCCTAAAGAAGAAACACCTGCTCCTCCAGACCAGATAGTTATACAAAACATCAAAGTAGATGTGTTGGAGGGTCCGAAGATTCTGGGTAAAATTGATCTTCCGGTAAATCAGGAACCTCGTCCCGGTTCCGCAGCAGACAGAGAGAAAAGAAAACGCAAACGCATTCCCGTAGATAAGAAAGGAAGTGAACCTGCTCAGCCTGATAGACAGGCCCGCCCTGATTTCAGAGGGGGTGACCGTAGAGGTCCACAACAAGGAGGTGGCAGAGGTCCGCAGCAAGGTGGAGGCAGACCCGGTCAAAGAGGACCCGCACCTAGAAGGGAAGACAAAGTAATTGATGAAAAAGCCATCCAGGAAAAACTTCGTGAAACGCAGGCCAAGCTGAGTGGCGGTGGCGGAAGAGGTAAGAGTCTGAAAGCAAAATACCGAAAACTGAAGCGCGAAGAGATGGCCGGGCAGGAAACGGAAGGACAGGAAAGCAATGTGCTACAGGTAACTGAATTCATCAGCGCCAGTGAGTTGGCAAGTCTGATGAATGTATCCCCTACGGAAGTCGTTGCCAAATGTTTTGGGCTTGGGCTGATGGTATCTATCAATCAGCGTCTGGATGCAGAGGTAATTGAATTAGTGGCCGGTGAATTTGGCTTTACAGTTGAATTCATTGATATGGAAAAACAACTGGCACTGGAAGAAGAAGAGGAAGCGGATGATGATGATGTTTTACAACCCCGAGCGCCTATTGTTACCATCATGGGTCACGTTGACCATGGTAAAACATCGTTGCTCGACTATATACGTAAAGCGAATGTAGTAAGTGGTGAAGCGGGAGGGATTACTCAGCATATCGGAGCCTATGAGGTACATATGCCCGAAGGCAAAAAAATCACCTTCCTGGATACACCGGGTCACGAAGCGTTTACGGCTATGCGTGCCCGTGGTGCCAAGGTAACCGATATTGCAGTGATCGTAGTAGCGGCGGATGATGCAGTGATGCCACAGACCAAAGAAGCGATCAGTCACGCGCAGGCAGCCGGCGTGCCTATGATCTTTGCGGTTAACAAGATCGATAAAGACGGTGCCAATCCTCAGAAAATTTATGAGCAACTTTCTCAGATGAATATTCTGGTAGAAGAATGGGGCGGTAAATTTCAGAGTCAGGAACTCTCCGCGAAAAAAGGATTGAACGTAGATAAATTATTGGAGAAAATATTGCTTGAAGCAGAAATACTGGAGTTGAAAGCCAACCCCGAAAGAGAAGGAACCGGCTCCATTATTGAAGCCTCACTGGATAAGGGACGCGGCTATGTGGCCACCATGCTTGTTCAAAATGGTACACTTGAACAAGGAGATCTGGTGGTATCTGGTCAATATTATGGCCGCGTGAAAGCCATGTTCAACGAACGCAATCAGCGCATTGAAAAAGCCGGACCCTCAACTCCCGTTCAGATCCTAGGATTGAATGGTGCTCCTCAGGCCGGTGAGAAATTCAAAGTGTATGAAGACGAAGCGGAAGCAAAAGAGATCGCTACGCGTCGTGCACAAATTTTGCGTGAACAAGGTATTCGTACGAAGAAACATATCACGCTCGATGAAATCGGACGTCGTCTGGCTTTAGGAAACTTCAAGGAACTGAAGTTGATTATCAAAGGAGACGTGGACGGATCCGTAGAAGCGTTGACCGATTCATTACAAAAATTATCAACTGAAGAAATTGCTGTTACCGTAGTACATCGTGCTGTAGGTGCGATCTCTGAAGCAGACGTAACACTGGCAAGTGCTTCTGATGCGATTCTGATCGGATTTAATGTACGTCCTTCTTCACAGGCTGCCAAGTTAGCTGAGCAGGAAGGCGTGGAAATCAAAAACTACTCCATCATCTATAACGCTATAGAAGAGGTTAAGAGCGCGATGGAAGGTCTGCTTGAACCTAAAATCACCGAAAAAGAGGTAGCCACCGTTGAAATCAGAGAAGTGTATAAGTTTGATAAAGCTACTGTGGCAGGATGCTATGTTCAGGAAGGTAAGTTCAAGCGGGATGCGAAGATCCGTCTTTTCAGAGATGGCGTACTGGTATATCCTCGTCAGGAAGGAGCCTTTGCCGAACTAGGAAGTCTGAAACGCTTCAAAGATGATGTGAAAGAAGTTTTGTCGAACATGGAATGTGGACTAACCATCAAAAACTTCAGCGATATTAGTGTAGGCGACACGATTGTTTCCTTCGAACAAGAAGAAGTGAAGCGTACACTTTAACAGATCATTACGTATTCATCCGATGGTTCAGTTGCGCTTACAATTGAACCATCCTTATTTTTGAAAGATGTATAGAATCATTGTATTTGCATTTCTGATGCTGAGCGCAACTATCGGGAAGGCACAACCGAAAAAAGTAGTAGCCGATAAAATTATCGGTGTAGTGGGTGACCGGATTATTCTTAAATCCGATATCGATAATCAGATAGCTGATGCGAAAAGACAGGAAATAAATTTGCCGCCAAATGCAGACTGCTACCTGATGCAACAACTTGTGATCAATAAAATGCTGGCCTTGCAGGCAGAGAAAGATTCATTAGTGGTAAGTGATGAAGAAATTGAAGCCGACATCGACAATCGAATCCGTTATTTTATTCAGCAGTACGGATCGAAAGAAGTCATCGAACAGATTACCGGAAAAACCATCTATCAATTCAGAGAAGAGATGCGCACGCCTATCAAAGAAAGTAAACTGGCCGCATCTATGCGTAATAAGATTGTTGAAAAAATCAAAATCACGCCTAATGAAGTAAAAGCCTATTTTGAAACCATTCCGAAAGACAGCCTGCCTTATTATGAAACGCAATTGGAATTAGGCGAGGTCGTTTCCTACCCAAAAGCCGGCAGAGAAATGGAAGAATATGCACAGGAGGAACTGAAAGAATTCAAGCGAATGGTAGAAGCCGGAGAGAAAAGATTTGAAACACTTGCGAATATATATACAGATGATCCCGGAAGCAAACAAACGGGAGGTATGTATGTACTGAATAAAAAAGATAATCAATGGGATCCTGCTTTTTTTAATGCGGCGATGAGTTTAAAAGAAGGCCAGGTTTCAAGAATCATAAAATCGAAGTTCGGTTATCATATCATTCAGTGTATGACGCGAGTGGGTGATGATGTTACGATCCGCCATATATTAAAAGTGCCTCGGGTAAATGCAGAAGATATAGAAAAGTCAATCGCGAAGCTGGATAGTGTAAGAGTGCAATTAGTAGCAGGCACGATTACTTTTGGAGAAGCTGTAAGTAAATATTCTGATGAAGAACAGTCTAAATTTACGGGAGGTAGAAAATCTGCCCCCGACGGATCTTCACAAATTACCATTGATCAACTCGATAAAGATGTTGTAATGATGCTTGACAAAATAAAACCCGGAGAATTCACAGCACCTAAAGCCTTTACAGACGAAAGAGGCAAAAAAGGAGTACGAATTTTATATCTGATGAGTCGTACTGATCCTCACCGTGAAAATCTTAAAGACGATTATAACCGCATCGCCACCCGTGCACTGGAAGAAAAGAAAGAACAACAGCTGGAAAACTGGTTTCGTAAAAATGCCTCTACTTTTTATGTTAACATCGATGAAGAATTTAAGCGATGTGAAAGCCTGCAAGAGTTGATAGGACAGTGAGTTTGTTAAGTTCATAAAGTTTGTAAAGTTCAAAGGCTTACCTATTACTGGCGCAGGTGTTTGTATACAACTTACAACATAAAACATACAATCTTA
Organism: uncultured Chitinophagaceae bacterium; assembly: GCA_964654305.1. Taxonomy (GTDB): domain Bacteria; phylum Bacteroidota; class Bacteroidia; order Chitinophagales; family Chitinophagaceae; genus Lacibacter. The sequence continues at coordinate 8,777 of CAZZJD010000022.1, read as the reverse complement.
TTCCATGTATATACATATATTTGTATTATGAAATTGGAAGAGATTCTTCAGACGTCAAATTTCAGAGATGCGAAACATAAAGCTAGTCTGAATATTTTATATACTGCCTGGTGGTTAAAAACCGCGATCAGTCGGGAGCTGAAAGCATTTTCGCTTACACATGAGCAATTTAATGTGATGCGTATTCTTAAAGGGAAAGCGCCGGCGGCGATGTGTGTGAAAGACATAGCAGGAAGAATGATCGAAAAGGGCACCAATGTTCCTCGCATCATAGACAAGCTCGTTGATAAAAAGCTAGTAAAGAGGGCTACTGATATTCATGATAAACGACATACAGTAATGCAATTAACGACTGGCGGTTTAGCGCTATTAGAAAAAGCCACCAAAAAAATCAACCAGGTTTCTGACACGCTGGTTGGTTTGTCTGAAAAAGAAGCCGGTCAGCTCAATATAATATTGGAGAAGATGAGGGAAAATGAAAATTGAATATTTAATAATTAGTAATTAATAATTGATAATAAAAAACTAAACAGCATGGCAACGTACAAAATCGATGTGGCGCACAGCGACATTCTCTTCAAAGTGAAACATTTAATGATCAACACAGTAACTGGTCAATTCAATTCATTCGATGCAAATATGGAAGCAGAAAAAGATGATTTTTCTGATGCAAAGATCAGCTTTACCGCAGATGTGAATAGTATCAACACACGTAATGATCAAAGAGATGGCCACTTAAAAAGTGATGATTTTTTTAATGCAGAGAAATTCCCTCAGCTTGTATTTAAAAATGGTATCCTTGAGAAATCAGGTGAAGGATATACGCTGAAAGGAGATCTAACCATCAGAGATATAACGCAACCGATTACACTAAAGGTAGATTACATGGGCGCCATGGTTGATCCGTGGGGGCAAAGCAAAATCGGATTTGAAGCAGAGGGTATTGTAAAGCGAAAATCATTTGGTCTTTCATGGGATGCCATTACAGAAGCTGGGGGTATTGTGGTAAGTGACGATGTAAAACTCCAGTTGAATGTACAGTTTGTGAAGCAGTAGTTTGTGCATAATCACCCCCCCCATCCTTATATGGGAAGGAAAATAAAATAATGTTTTTTTCATTGACGAATCTAAAAAGATAAAATAGTCAGTATGTCCTCTCATAAAGAAATTGATCAGATCATGAAAGCTTCTTCCACCCACATGGTGGGAGATGGATTTAAAGTGAGGCCTTATATCCATTCTTCTATATGGGAAGAGGTAAGTCCTTTTATCATGCTAGATTATTTTGCTCCATGGGAATTGCTGCCTACAGATGTTCCTCGTGGAGTGGATGTGCATCCGCATAAGGGATTTGAAACCGTAACGATTTTATGGGAAGGTGCGTTGGCGCATGAAGACAGCAGTGGAGGCAAGGGTGTTATTCATGCAGGCGATGTGCAATGGATGACGGCCGGCTCGGGTATATTACATAAAGAGTTTCATGAGCAGGAGTTTAGTAAAAAGGGTGGTGTGTTGCATGGCGCACAGTTGTGGGTGAATCTGCCTGCCAGATATAAGAATGAAAAGCCCGCCTATCAAGATATTCATGGTAAAGACATACCTGTGGTGAAGTTGGATGAAGGTGAGGGATTTGTACGAGTGATTGCCGGCAGTTTAAAAGGGAAGCAAGGGCCCGCCCGCACTTTCACCCGTATTCAAATCTATGATGTGCATGCAAGTGCGGGCGGTAAAATCACCCTCGACCTCCCACCGGGTGATACGGCCTCCCTCCTTATCCTCAAAGGGACCGCCCTCGTAAAAGAGAAGGTCGTTCGTGAAGAAGATATGATCATTTTTGAAAAAGAAGGAAGTCTGATCAACATTGAAGCCAACAACGATCTACATTGTTTGTTACTAAGTGGAGAACCTATTCAGGAACCGATCGCCGCTTATGGGCCCTTTGTAATGAATACAAAAGAAGAAATCCAACTGGCCATCGTTGACTATCACGCAGGTAAATTCGGAGTGCTTCACTAATCCGGTTTTATCCAACAAAAAAGAAGAGTTTATATGCGCATTGAAATTATTTCTGGAAGCCCAAGAGAAGGTAGCATCACAAAACGGGTAGCCCTATTTCTTCATAAGCATCTTCAGGAATGCACACAACATCAGATCGGACTAATCGATGTTCGGGAATGGAACTTACCTCCATTACAGGATATTTTTAATTCTGTTGAACAAACTCCCGAAGTATTTCGTCCGCTTAGTGAAAGAATGTTCGGTGCCAACGCTTTTATACTCGTTACCCCCGAATATAATGGCAGTTACACGCCCGCACTCAAAAACGTACTCGACTACTACCCCAAACAATCACACAAAGCATTCGGTATCGTCACCGCCAGCAATGGGATGTCGGGCGGTCTCCGTGCTACCCAACAAATGCAATTACTCGTAAATGCCCTGTTTGGTATCGCCTGTCCACAGATGTTGGTCGTGGGTCAGGTAGAAAAGAAATTCGATCCCTCCGGCCAACTGATTGACCCCACCTTTCAAAGGCAGATAGACTTCTTTACCAAAGAATTTATCTGGTTGGCGGAAAGATTGTATCCGGAAGCAAATAAAAGTTAATACCGCATAGCCAGGGGTTTAAACCCCTGGCTATGAAAGAATACGAAACAGCTTTCTTTCATTACATCTATCGTACATTTGCCGCGCACGTTAATCATTCAATCCATTTCATTTATCCGTCATGAGCGATGAGATCAAACACGAATGCGGACTAGCCTCCATTCGTTTGAGAAAACCTCTTTCCTTCTACCAAAAAAAATATGGCACTGCTATGTATGGGCTGAATAAGCTCTACCTGCTGATGGAAAAGCAGCACAATCGCGGCCAGGATGGTGCAGGTGTGGCTGTTGTAAAATTGAATGTAGAACCAGGTTATCCTTTTTTACATCGCCTCAGAAGTAATAATCCCCAACCGATTGCAGATATTTTTTATAAGATCGGCCAGGAAGTAGAAGAACTGGAAAAATATCAGCCTGATATCAGGCAACACCCCGGATTGATGAAAGGACATTTGCCCTTTCTAGGAGAATTATTACTCGGACATCTTCGCTATGGTACGCAGGGAAAAAATAATGTAGAGTTTTGTCATCCATTCATTAAAAGAAATACAGAGCCCTCGCGCAATCTGGCCCTTGCCGGTAATTTTAATCTTGTCAACACAGACGAACTATTCTCCTATCTGAATATTGAACCCGGAAAATTTCAGCAGCAAAGTGATCTCGCTGCCATGCTGGAAGTAGTGCATCACTTTCTGGTAAAAGAAGATGAAAAAAATCCCAATGCCCCTTCACTATCAGCTGTGTTGAAAAACGCTACTCCCCTATTCGATGGCGGTTTTACGATTGGAGGAATGACAGGTAATGGCACTAGTTTTATTCTGAGAGATGCGCACGGCATTCGTCCGGCTTACTATTATATCAATGACGAAGTAATAGTGGCCGCCAGTGAGCGTGCTGCCATCCGAACCTCTTTTAATGTACCGGAAAATGAGGTCCTCGAACTCATGCCCGGACAAGCCATCATTACCGAGCCCGATGGCACCTATCGCATCGAACAGATCCTGGAGCCTAAAGAAAGACGAGCCTGCTCCTTTGAACGGATCTATTTCAGCAGAGGCAGTGATGAAAAGATCTACAGAGAAAGAATATCCCTCGGATATCAACTGAGTAAAAGAGTCCTCGAGTTGATCGACTACGATTTAAAAAACACCATCTTTTCCTATATACCCAATACCGCTGAAGTTGCTTTTTACGGATTGGTAAAAGGCATGGAAGATTATCTGAATCAGATCAAGATACAGCGTATCATGAGCTGGAATGGACAATTCGACGAAGCCAAATTAACGGAAATGATCACCCGAAAAATCAGACAGGAGAAGATTGCGATCAAAGATGTGAAGTTACGCACCTTCATAACAGAGGATACGAGTCGAAATGAAATGGTACAACATGTGTATGATATCACATATGGTACCGTTCGTGATGATATGGATACGCTGGTAGTGATCGATGATTCAATTGTAAGGGGTACCACTTTAAAAGAAAGTATTGTAAGAATGCTCGGGCGGCTTCGTCCGAAAAAGATCATCATTGTTTCTTCTGCGCCACAAATCCGTTATCCAGATTGCTATGGTATTGATATGAGTAAGTTAGGTGATTTTGTGGCCTTCCGTGCAGCCATCGAACTGCTGAAATCAAGCGGACAGGAAAATCTGATCCATGAAATACATGAGTCGATTCTTGAAATGCAAAAATCGAACACACTTCACCAAGAGAACATGGTCCGTCGTTTGTATAAGCCATTTGCCACAGAAATGATAAGTGAACAGATCGCCAAACTTATCACCCCCTCCAACTTCAAGATTCCTGTAGAGGTGTTATATCAAAATATTGAAGATTTGCATGTCAGTTGTCCCACCAATACGGGCGACTGGTATTTTACAGGCAACTACCCCACTCCCGGGGGAAATCGTGTATGCAACAAAGCGTTTCTCAATTTTATGGAGGGCAAGAATATAAGAGGATATTGATGAAACATATTTTGATCATACGACATGCCAAAAGTAGTTGGGCCGAGATCGGACAAAGGGATTTTGATCGACCCCTCAATGAAAGAGGATTGCGGGATGCCCCGGAAATGGCAAAACGATTAGTCAATAAAAATATCAGCATCGATCTTTTCATCAGTAGTGAAGCGAAAAGGGCGCTGACTACTTCAAAACTTATGATGAAAGAGATGAAGATGAGGGAGGATCAGTTGGTTGTAAAAAAAGATTTGTATCACGCGCCCCCTTCTGTAATACTATCATCGATACAACAATCTAATGATCAGTTCGACTCAATAGCAATTGTTTGTCACAACCCCGGCATCACAGAATTTGCCAATATAATTCAGGGATTATCTATTGATAATGTTCCTACCTGCGGAATGCTAGCTTTACAATCGGATGTGGCAGAATGGGAAGAGGTAAGTATAAAAAACTTGTTCTTCGACTTTTTTGAATATCCGAAAAAATAAACTAACCAAGCCGTCATCCTGAGCGTGAGCGAAGGATCTCATCTTTAAGCCAAAGGTTAAAGCCAATTATAACTTTTGGGTTTTGATTTTTGAATTTTGAGTTTATTAAGATGTTTCGCTTTCGCTCAACATGACGCCTTTTGCTTTTTATTCTCTATTCCCCTTCCACCACTTCCAGCCCAAAAAACCGATAATAGCCAAGGGAGCAAACATTAGATATAGAATAGCTGTGTTGAGTGCGGCTGCAGGTTTCTCCCCAAGTTGAGAAGCTGTCTTGGTACATATAGAACATTGCGCAAAATTGTTTGCTGCAAATATCAGCATCAGCGAAAAAAGTAAAAGATATTTATGTAACGGAAATCGTTTCATTCAATTAATCTCTGCTGTTGAGTTTGGTAAGCAGACGAAGTATTTCAATATATAACCAGATTAAGGTAACCAGTAAGCCGAAGCCGGCATACCATTCCATGTATTTGGGTGCACCTGCAGCAGAACCTTGTTCGATCATATCAAAATCGAGCAATAAATTCAAGGCAGCTAATACCACAACAATAAGAGAGAAAATAATGCCGAATGTGCTTCCTTCTGTTAAAAATGCAAATTGAATACCAAAGAAACCGAGGATCCATGTGATCAGATAGAACACAGCCAGACTTATAGTGGCTATCATAATGATAGAGCGAAGTCTGTTTGTTACATTAATGATGCGAAAACTATAAAGCAAAAACATGGTGATTGCAACTGCCAACGTGAGTCCAACAGCATGCATGATGATATCGGGATATGTTTTCTGAAATAGAAAATTAAAGTATGCGCTAATAGCGCCTACAAACAATCCTTGCAATAATGCATATGCCGGAGCTAAGAATCCACTCCATGATTTTTTAAACATAATCACAATCGCTACAATCAATCCACCAATCGTACCGGTAAGTACCAATGGCATGATATTTTTCCCCTGAGCTTCCCAGTTCCAGGCAAAGAAAGCGCCGGCAGAAAGCATCAGCATTAAAAAACCGAATTTATTCATCGTGCCATTTACAGTCATTTGCTGACCATCCTGCACAAATACAGTTTGTTGAAATTGTTTTTCCGATAAAGTAGGGTTTCCTGATTTAAAGATGGACATGGTAATTAAATTGAACCGTGAAGTTAAGTCAAAATACAAAAGATATAAGAGCTTTATGATGGATTTTCGAGTAACCCTGGGCTTAAGCCCGGGGTTACACGCCGTGGGTGCACCAAGACAACCGTCTTCGAATTAAATTCCTCCTCAGAAAAACATTTTCCGGCCATTCCTCGTTAATTTTGCACCCTCAATACAGTATATGGTACGTAAAGAAGAAGTCCTCAGTGATGTAGTGATCAAATTTGCCGGTGATAGTGGTGATGGGATGCAGTTAACGGGAAGTCAGTTTACCAACAATACCGCTCTTATGGGTATAGATCTGGCCACCTTTCCCGATTTTCCGGCAGAGATCCGGGCTCCTCAGGGAACCCTTCCCGGTGTTAGTGGATATCAGTTACGCTTCAGCAGCAATCCTGTCTTTACCCCAGGGGATGCTTGTGACGTGCTGGTAGCCATGAACGCAGCCGCACTGAAGGTAAATCTAACGGCTATCAAAAAAGGAGGCAAGATTATTGTCAATACCGACGGTTTTGATGCGAAAAACCTCAGACTGGCGAACTATCCTGAAGGGGAAAATCCATTAGATTCTGATCAGTTGAATAATTACGAAGTCATCAAAATGGATGTGACCAAGATGACCCGTGAGGCGTTGAAAGATTATCATCTGGGCACCAAAGAGAAAGACCGCGCGAAAAACATGTTCGTGCTGGGCTTTTTATACTGGATGTATAACCGTGATATGGACAGTACGGTACAGTTTTTAACGGATAAGTTTGGAAAGAAAGACGAGATCCTCAACAGTAATATTGCGGCATTAAGGGCCGGGTATAATTACGGTGATACAACCGAAACTTTTACTACCACTTATAAAATGGAGCGCGCTAAAATGAAACCCGGCGTATATCGTTCCATCATGGGTAATCAGGCTGTAGCATATGGCCTTATTGCCGCCAGTGAAAAAAGTGGACTGCCCTTATTTTTAGGGTCGTATCCCATCACCCCCGCCAGTGATATCTTACACGAGTTGAGTCGACATAAAAGTTTTGGCGTAAAAACTTATCAGGCTGAGGATGAAATTGCAGCGATTACCGCATCTATCGGGGCAGCTTACGGCGGATCACTTGGAGTTACCACAAGCAGCGGACCTGGTATTGCCCTGAAAACAGAGGCAATGGGATTGGCGGTAATGCTAGAGATCCCCTTGGTGGTGATCAATATTCAGCGTGGTGGGCCCTCTACCGGTTTGCCTACTAAAACAGAACAAAGTGATCTTCTGCAGGCTTATTACGGAAGGAATGGTGAGTGTCCGATGCCGGTGATCGCCACCTCTACACCCAGTGACTGTTTTGATGTAACGATGGAAGCTTGTCGCATTGCCATTCAGCATATGACACCTGTGCTTTTATTAAGTGATGGATATATAGCCAATGGAGCAGAGCCATGGAGATTTCCACAGGCTGATAATTTACCTGAGATCAAGGTCAATTTCAAAAAACATTTGGATGAGGGAGAGGCTAAATTGATGCCTTATAAAAGAGATGAAAAGCTGGTTCGCTCTTGGGCCATTCCCGGTACACCCGGACTAGAACATAGAATAGGGGGATTAGAGAAACAGGATATAACCGGTAATGTGAGTTATGATCCCGACAATCATCAGCATATGGTGAAGACCCGTCAGGCAAAAGTAGATATGATCGCCAACTATATCCCTGATCAAAAATTAGACAGCGGCCCCGAAAAAGGTAAAGTGTTAGTATTAGGATGGGGATCTACCTATGGTGCTATTAAAAGTGCTGTGGCAGAATTACAGGATCAGGGCAAGTCTGTTGCGCATGCACATATCCGTTATGTACGCCCCTTCCCAAAAAACTTGGGAGACCTATTAAAAAATTACGAAACAATACTCATACCCGAAATCAACAACGGTCAGCTCATCAAGATTATCCGCGATCAGTATTTGGTGGATGCGAAAGGATATAATAAGATAAAGGGAGTACCTTTAACCAAGGGCGAGCTGGTGGAAGAGATTGGAAGGTGGGTGTAGGGGGGGTTAGAAGCTACGTTCATTTCAAACATTTTGCTGAATGAATCAGAAAAACAATTATGCTGAACAAAATTATTGGGATAAATCGTATGAAAGCCTAAATCTTAACATTGATACTTCCAAAGATCCAGTTGCAAAACTCATAACAGAAATTGCGTTTCCACATTTAATTCCAGGGATGTCGGTATTTGAGTTTGGTTGTTACCCAGGCAGATATTTGCGTCTTTTTTCCCAAATAGGCCTCACTTTAAATGGTATTGATTTAACGCCAAAAGTAAAAGATGTATTACCCGAATTTTTAAAAGATAATAATTGTGAGGTAGGAAATTTTTATTGTGATGATATAGAAAAAATAAAAATTTCTGAAAAATATTCAGTCGTTTGTTCATTCGGACTCATAGAACACTTTAATAACTGGGATGATATAATTTTAAAACATATTAGTGTTTTGAAACCGGGAGGGTTATTGATAATAACTACGCCAAATTTCAAAGGAGCCATTCAATATTTAATGCATAGATATCTTGATAATGATAATTT
>CAZZJD010000021.1:0-13024 GCA_964654305.1 uncultured Chitinophagaceae bacterium | reverse complement strand
AAATACCTGACGGAAGACAGTAACGTAGAGATTGTTAATATACCTGGCAACGGATTCAGGCTCCTGGTTTCAGAATAACTTTTTGAAATTATTTTATATACAGATTACACTGCTCTATAAAAGCGAGCATCTCTTTTCTGCCTTTTTGCTTTACAGCCGATGTGATAAAATGTGGAGGTAAAGATTCCCATTCTTCCTGCAAAACGCTTAAAAATTGCTTGACATGTGTGCTTACTAAGCGTTGGGTTTCTTTGTCTGACTTAGTGAAAACAAGGGCAAACGGCACTTTCCATTCACCCAACCTACGAATAAAAGCAAGATCAAGCTCCTGAGGTTTATGTCGCGAATCAATGAGTACAAAAACAACTACTAAACTGGTTCTTTCTCTGAGATATTTTTCTATCATTTTCTTCCACTGTGCTCTTTGTCCCTGCGCCACTTTTGCATAACCATACCCGGGCAAATCTGTAATATACCAAGATGAACGAGCATTTGACTTTGTTATCTTTTTTTCATCCGGCTCACTCTGAATCAAAAAATGATTAATCATTTGTGTTTTCCCGGGTGTAGCACTGGTCTTGGCCAGATTTTGCTGAAGACAAAGCATATTTATCAAAGAAGATTTCCCCACATTACTCCTGCCAATAAATGCATACTCCGGTTTATCTGCAGGTGGACATTTTTCTACGGACGGACTACTAACAATATATTGTGCTGAAACAATGTTCATGTATGCAAGATAGCTTTTATCCATGATTCATTATTGAGCGATTTACATACTTTGGCATATAATTACACTTCAACAATACTTGGAAGCAGGACGCACTTTACTAACTTTGCAAACATTATGCCACATTCATATTCACATGATCATGTAGTGCCGGATAACAAATCAGATAAAGCAAAAAAAGCACAGGTGGCTGATATGTTTGACAGTATAGCTCCTCGATATGATTTTCTGAATCGTTTTTTGTCGGGGGGCATTGATATATCCTGGCGTAAAAAAGCATTGGGTCTCCTTAAAAAATCTAGGCCGGCAACGATACTAGATGTAGCCACTGGTACAGCAGATCTAGCAATCATGGCAGCAGACATACTAAAACCCAATAGCATTGTGGGAATTGATATCAGCCCAAAAATGTTGGAAGTAGGTCGGATAAAAGTAAAAAACAAGTCTCTTGATCAGATCATAAGTTTAAATCAAGGCGACAGTGAAGCAATAAATTATCCTGATAATTCGTTTGATGCTGTGACAGTTGCTTTTGGGGTGCGCAATTTTGAAAGTCTTGAAAAAGGATTATCAGAAATTCGAAGAGTATTAAAACCGGGAGGGCAATTAGTAGTACTTGAGTTTTCAAAACCGCGCATTCCTGTATGGAGTCAATTATACAAGATATATATGAAATATATCACCCCTATATTTGCAGGGTTGTTTACAAAAAACAAAACAGCCTACGTTTATTTAAATAATAGCATCCAGGCATTTCCTGAAGGGAAAGCATTTTTGAGTGTGATGCATAAAATTGGATATAAGCAAACTTCATGCAAACCAGTATCACTTGGTATAAGTACAATATATACAGGTATAAAATAATCCTATTTATTTGTATTTGTATTTATCTGCCCAATGAATTATTGGCTCAGCAGGAATGGAATTTACCTGACCATGATCTGAAAAAATATTATTTCGGAATCACGTTAAGCTCAAATAGCTCAAGTTTTCATCTTAACCATAGTGAAAGATTTCTGCAGAATGATAGTGTATACTCAGTATCTCCTGCATCTAAAACCGGTTTTGGACTTGGTCTCCTCGGAACATTAAAGCTATTCTCTCATCTTGAATTGAGAACAAACCCTCATTTGATATTCGCTTCCAGGGCAATTACATATAATCTGAAATATCCAAAACCGGAAGAAGAACCGATTCAGGAAAAATTAATCGAAAGCATCTACGTAAGCTTCCCTCTTCAATTAAAATTCAATAGCGATCGGATTACTAATTTCCGAGTATATGTTTTGGGGGGTGGGAAATTTGAATATGACCTGGCAAGTAATAGTCAAAAAAGAAAGGCAGAAGATTTGGTAAAACTACTTCAGGGCGGATTGGGCTACGAGTTGGGATTTGGGTTTAATTTCTACTTCCCTAGTTTTATTTTCAGTCCTGAAATTAAATTAAGTAATACCATCCCAAATGTTCATAGCCGAGACCCTAATCTGATTTATTCAAATGTAATAGATCGTATGGAGGCGAGAATGATCGTGTTCAGTATTCATCTGGAGGGATAATCAATAATCATAATCCCTGAACCATAAGTTCATTCTGAAACCCAGACCTATAATTAAATTATCTTGGGCAGCTACCACTCCCCGATTGCTTTTTCTAAGTAAGATATGAGCATCTATAAAAATGTTCTCTTTCCATTCGTATGAAGCGAGCAATGAAGCATTCGTTACAGTCTGTTGTATTCCATTTAACATCTCATAACCAAATTCTTTTGTACGTCCATCATTATTCAATCTGAAAATATTGCTGCCGGCATTGTATCCCGTTCTGCTGCTATCCAATCCTTGTTGCCAATATATGATTTTACCTGTCATCGTTAAACGAGGTATGGGCTGATAACGAAACAATAAAATATATTCATTGAAATTCGCTCCTAATGGATGTGCAAGTGGTTGATTATAGTGCGAATAATTTGACACGGAATCAAAATGACTATAAGTGAATGGACGCACCTGATTCCATTCCACCTGCATATCAAGATTCTTTATGGAAAAGAGATCTAAATATTTAAACCCTAACTGGATACCGGTCTTGTTTCCCCACCAGCCAGATTGCTGGCGCATCTTGGAAAAATTAAACTCATCAATTAATAATTGACCATAAAGCTGACCTCGTTTCAGAATATTTGCTTTAAAATCGGCTCCAACTACTGCGTTATCCTGGCTGCCCAAATTCCCTTCTATGCTGCGCAGAAAAATCACAGGATTCATATATCCAAATTCAAATTGGTTTTGCCTTCCGAAAATAACCCCTTCGAATAAACCAAAATTCAGCCATTTGGCAACATTCATGCTCAAATGATGCATCGTGGCATATTTTTTAGGCACCAAATTATTAGTACTGTTATCTGCTGCGCCATTATGTAATTCCATATATAAATTCTGATAATTTATCTTCCAGAATTTCGTATTAATCTTTACAAAAAGGCGATTCCCTGAAAAATCACTTAATAAAAGGCTTCTATACCCACTACCTATGAACTGACGATCATAGCCGGCTTGAAAAGAAACATATTTGTGGGCCTTAAAAGTAAAATACCCTCTGGCATCCATATAGTCGACTGCATCCTGTTTAAATACTTTAAAGAAATTCCCTCCGGGAACGGACTTAAAACTGTCTACCCACGATCTAAAAAAAGTTGGGCCCTGTTCTTGAATATCCATAGCCATCATAGAAAAACCAATTTTCTTTCCCAGATGCCCCCTCACTGAAAGGCCACGTTGATTGACGAAATTGCTCAAGGCAGTTTCTCCAATTTTTTCGTACGATTGCCGGTATTGAATCATAGGATTTACAGCAATAAAAAAATCACTCCCCTGATGTTCAAAGAAATTGGCAGGGGTTGTATAAAATTTCTTAATGATTGGTTTTTTTGATTGATAAATAAGTTTATCACCTGACATCCATTCAAGATGGTTACGATAAAAACTTGTAAGGTTATATTGATCTACTTTACTTAATGAAATCGCATTACTGTCATTTGGATTAACCGACATCATTTGTTCAACTGACTCTGTAAAACTTTGACTTTCCAAAGGTTTGATATGAGAAAACATGAGTTGATCAGATCCGCTACTTTTAATCTCCAATCGATCAATCAATGAATAATGCTTGGATTGTTGAGACAGATAGGTGCTTTGTCCTTCACTCCAAAGGGTTGCAAGCATCAGATTGCAGAAACATAAAAATTGGATTGTCTTCATGCTGATAAATTATTGAATAAAAATAAGTCATGCTACCTTGATAAGATAAAAAAATAGTTTGTAAAAAATATGTAGCGGAATACCTAACTTCGTTACTCACCTAACCTTAAACACCATGCTCATCACTACTTATGGCAGCACTATCATGGGTGTGCACGCCATCACCATTACCGTAGAAGTCAATGTTAGTTCCGGCGCTCATTTTTTTATTGTAGGGTTACCTGACAATGCTGTAAAGGAATGTGAGTTCCGAATTGAAAGTGCACTCAAAAACAGAGGATATTATTTTCCGCGAACCAAAGTGATTGTGAATTTAGCACCGGCAGATATTAGAAAAACCGGATCTGCATTTGATTTGCCAATTGCCATGGCAATTTTAGGTGCAACCGATCAGCTTACTGAACCTGAAATTCTACAATCCTATATGATGCTTGGAGAATTAGGGCTTGATGGTTCGATAAAGGCAATTAAAGGAGCGCTTCCTATTGCCATGCAGGCGAAAAAAGAAAATTTCAGCGCTTTATTTGTTCCGAAGGCAAATGAAAGAGAAGCCGCTATGGTAAGCGATCTTATCGTATATGGGGTTAGCCATATAGATGAGATTATAGCATTTCTTAACCATCAGCAAAAGCTTGATCCTGTATTTATAGATACAAAAGAAGCTTTTTATCAGGCACAGCTCGAGTATGACACTGATTTTATAGAAGTGAAAGGACAGGCTAATATTAAACGTGCGCTTGAAATTGCGGCAGCAGGAAGTCATAATGCAATACTCATTGGTCCTCCTGGAGCCGGAAAAACAATGCTAGCAAAAAGATTACCTACCATTCTTCCTCCTCTGAATATGCAGGAAGCACTGGAGACTACAAAAATTCATAGTGTGGCGGGCAAACTGCCAGATTATTGCAGTTTAGTTGCCAAACGACCTTTCAGGATGCCGCACCATACGATTTCAGATGTGGCACTTGTCGGAGGTGGTACACAACCGCAACCCGGAGAAATTTCATTGGCGCATAACGGAGTTTTATTTTTAGATGAACTTCCGGAATTTAAAAGAACGGTTCTTGAAGTAATGCGACAGCCCATGGAAGAGAGAAGGGTTACGATATCGAGAGCCAAAGTGTCAATTGACTTCCCTGCATCGTTTATGTTGATTGCTTCCATGAATCCATGCCCCTGCGGATTTTTCAATCATCCCGAAAAAGAATGTACTTGTGCGCCCGGAGTAGTTCAAAAATATTTAAATAAAATATCAGGTCCGTTATTGGATCGAATTGATCTACATGTAGAAGTAACACCTGTTGCTTTTAAAGATTTATCCTCTCAAATAAGCACAGAGTCTAGCGGAAGTATTCGAGAAAGAGTATTGGCTGCCCGAGACATACAGGCTGAAAGATTTAAGACGGAAGAAGGCATATATTCCAATGCACAAATGAATAGCCGACTACTCAAAGAAATTTGCCAAATCAATTCAGAATGTCAGCAACTATTAAAAACAGCAATGGAAAAATTACATCTTTCAGCGAGAGCCTATGACCGCATTCTGAAAGTCAGCCGTACGATCGCAGATTTGACAAATTCAAAAGAAATTGAAAGCGAGCATTTAGCAGAAGCTATTCAGTATAGAAGCTTGGATAGAGAAGGATGGGGAGGATGATGAAGTTGGAGGTGCCTTCGACAAGCTCAGGCACCGCTATAATAAATTAACAGCGGGGTGAGGTACTCGAACCCCGCAAAAAAGGATAGCACTTTTAACATACTCAATATATTGAGTATGTTAATTTTTATGTTTGAACGGCCTTATTTATAGTATGTTAGGGAAAAGGATGTAATAAACTTAATCAGACTGTCTCGCTTCCCTCCGCTTAAAAATAGATTTTCTTTTTTTCTTTTTACCCGCTTGATAAATATTTGAAGATTGCTGTACAATCTGTACAAACTCTGACTGCCAAAAATCATTAATTCTTGCAGATTGAGCAACCTGCTTTTGCAAATCATCCCAAGTCGCTTTATTAAGATGCTTTGAATTTCGGAGTAGCATACCAAACTCTGCAACAGAAGCCAGAAAAAGATAAGAACTATCCAGCTTATCAAAAGATTGATAATTATTCAAACAACTAAATGCTTTCTTGATAACAGCCCCTGTATCCGTAAGTTGATACCCTATTTCTACATTACAAATAAGTGAATCCCGAACAATCATATTTGGATGATGTTCAATTTCAAATATGGCCGTCACGGTATGTCCGGTACCTATTTCGCCGCCCTCCAATACTTTCTCAGTATATACATCGTTAATCATCGGATTGTCATATCCGATCAAACGATAATTCCTAATTACAGACGTATCAAAATCAGCAGTAAGATAGGCATTGTTGGCTACTACATATAAAGTCTGCATCAACTCCTTGACCAGTATCTTTTCTCCCTCTTTTACATTGTCGATATAGGCAAAATTCCCATTCCCTTTTTTGGCCATCACCTCCAACTTGGAATCTTTGTAATTGCCCATACCTACTCCCAGACAAGTAAGATAGATCCCCATTTTCTTTTTGGTATCTACCAAATCCATTAATGCTTTTTCTGTAGATATGCCAACATTAAAATCTCCATCGGTAGCCAAAATGATCCGATTGATCCCTTGTTTGATAAAATTGGCGCGCGCATATTCATACGCTGCATTTAAAGCAGACTCTCCAGGTGTTTCTCCACCAGGACTGAGCTCTTCAATTACTTTTAAAATTTTTTCTTTTTCATTTCCTGGTGTCGGCTTTAAAGCCACTGTAACAGATCCGCCATAGGTAATCATGGATAGCGTGTCGCATTCCCTCAAACTATTCACCAACATGCGAAAGGCAGTCTTAAGCAAGGGTAATCGGTTAGGTAGGTCCATAGATCCGCTAACATCAATCAATAAAACCAAATGAGAGGCAGGCAAATGATCAAAGTTTACCTTCTTTGCCTGAATTTGCATGAACAATAAATGATGTGCGCTATTCCATGGACAGGGTGTGACCTGAGACACAAATTGAAAAACAGAATCTTCCTGTATCTTCTTATCTGTCTGGGGAAAATAATTGAGCATTTCCTCAATCCTGACAGCATCAAAAGGCACAATGGAACTGTTATTGATAAATCGACGAATGTTACTATAAGATGCCTTGTCAATATTTAAAGAAAAAGAAATAGAAGGAAATTCCCTTGAAGAGGTTACATCATTTTCTGCAAGCCTGGAATAAGTTTCGCCGGCTTCAAATTTAAAGCCATTATATTCTTCCGATTTATTTTTAACAATCGAAAGCAATCCAGTTTGTTTTTTTATTTTACGGGAAGGGGCCGTAATTAGTTGAATCGTAAAAAAAGTTTTGTGATCCAGATATATTGTCACATCTTCAAATCCATTCAGTGAAAAAGTAGCACTGTCTCCCGCTAGTCGGTAAGGAAAACCGAAACCACCGGAAGAACCCGTAAAAAAATATTGATTCGCTGAATGTAATCGGATTTGTACAAAAGGCAATCCCTTTTTGTTTTGATCTGTCACTTCCCCTTTATAATAATACTGCGCATTCGATGAAGTAGACAAAAAAAAGAGTACCAGAAAAAGAAACAAGCTTTTTCCAATCATGCATGATACAAAATTTTTATCACTCCAACGAAGGTGTGATAAAAGATAGGAATTGACCATTAAGCAGTATTAGTATCCAATTGATAAATATCTCTCAGATTCCTTCCAAGTCCATCATAGTCAAGGCCATAACCCAACAAAAACTTATCCGGAACCTCAAATCCAAGATAATCAATTTTTACGGGAAAAACAGTAGCAGTGGGCTTGTGCAATAAAGCTGCCATCGCTAAAGATGCCGGCTGTTGATGCCTCAATTGAGGCAAAAATTCATTCATTGTCTTACCGGTATCAATAATATCTTCTACAATAATCACATGACGATCTACAATATCTGTATCCAAGCCTATAGCAGTAATGACCTGTCCACTTGACTTTGTACCTTTATAGGAAGCAAGTTTTATAAAGCAAATTTCAGCTTCTATATTTAAAGACTTGAATAAATCTGAAGCAAACATGAATGACCCATTGAGTATGGCAATAAAAAGAGGCTTCTTGCCCTTGTAATCATGATTGATTTGTTCAGCAAGTTGATTGATCCTTGAAATAATTTCCTGCTCCTTCATAAAAGGAACAAAAAACTTATCGTGTACTTTTATAGACATTATAATCTTTTTGGCTGACAATTAATTCCATCCCCTCTTTGATATCAGAATCTGACAGATTATTCCACTGCATCAAATTCTGTATACTTACGTTATATTGCTTAGAAAGTGCATATAAAGTCTGTTTTGGCTGTACAACATGCACCTCGTATTCATCATTATCTGACCGGGGGTCTACGGATCGAACATGATCTCCCACGTCAACCATCGATATGTCAGCAACCGACTTAACAGGCGCTTCTGATTGTAAATATAATTTTTGCCCTACAATTGGTTTTTCATCTTTAGAAAGATGATTTAAGAAAAGTAAAGCCTCAAGTCTGATCCCTTGTTTCTGAGCAATATCATAAAAAGATTCCCCTTGCTGTATGACGTGATGCTCTACTGCCCCTACTCTTCGTTTTCTTTGTAGATATATAAGTTGGGGCATAGATAACATTTTGACATCCTCAGTTAAATCATTAAAATCATATATATACTTTACAGGCAAATTATAGGTTGACGCTAAAGACAATATAGCAACCCCTTTGTCCGCATATACTACACGCGTTTCATTAATTCTAAATTCACCGGAAGGATATATAACCGGTTTTGTTATGACAGAAGGCGCTTCATCTTTAATCGCAACATTTGGAATCTCCTCTTTTTTAACCTCGGCACGGACTGCTTCACCCTCAATGACTTTGTTTGTGTTAGATTTAATTTTTTTCTCTTCCGTATTTATAACTTTTTGAGAAGATTCTTGAACTATCTTATGACTCACTGCTTCAATTTGTTTTTCCTCAACTTTTACATTTACAACCTCCTTTTGAGGGGCAGGTATAGATTTAATAACAGGATTTACAGCAACCACAACGTCCTCTTGTTTCGGTTGAACTTGCTTAACAATATTTGTGGTTTGCTCGACCGTTCTCTCCTCTTTTAAAGTTAAGCCGGACTGCTCACCGGGTTTTTTCCCCATCGCTATCAGAGAGTAATCATGCAGATTATAAGTCTCGATATACTTGATAAGTATTTGAGGATATTTTGGATTTGTGGCATACCCTGCTTTTTTCAACCCATAAGCCCATGCTTTATAATCCAGGGGGTCCAGGTCAAATAAGAAATGATAATGCTTACGCGTTCTTAAAAAATCAGAATGATCAATATAGGAAGCAATGGCACTCTCATATTTTCTGAAACACTCCTGGGGCGCATCATCGTCATGACTTACCGACGGTCCCGTCCAAGTTTCTTTACATTTAATTCCAAAATGATTATTTGATTTTTTTACGAGCGCGCTGTTGCCATTTTCTGTTTCCAGAATGCCTTGTGCAAGTGTAATAGAAGCAGGCACGCCAGACCTGATCATTTCTTTCATGGCAATATCCTTGTAGGTATTGACATATTCTTCAATCGTAATTTTTTGGGCAAAAAGTGATAAGGTAAAAATGAAAAAAAAGAGGAGTAAGCAGATTTTTTTCATCAGAGATCTTTTAGTTGTTAATAGGATATTATTTTTTGTGAATCAAATATACACCATCTCGTACAGTAAGCATTAATTTTTGCACTCTTTTATCATTTTTCACATGTTCATTGAATGCATGAACGGCTTTGGCGCTTTTCCCTTTTATGTTATCTTCTAGCACCGCCCCGTGAAATAATACATTGTCTGCTATCAATAAACCTCCAGGCTTCATACGAGGTATGATCAGTTCATAATAGTTAATATAGCCCGTCTTATCGGCATCCAGAAAAACAAGATCCCAACTATGATTCAGTTGAGGAATCAATTCAAGTGCATCCGCCTCATAAGCCTGAATAGATTGATCAAGATGTGCTTTTATAAAAAACTGCCGCGCTACATCCAGATCTTCTTTTCTTTTGTCGATAGTATATACCCTACCGCCTTCTGCCAGCCCTTTTGCCAAACAAATGGTACTATACCCCACCATTGTTCCAATTTCCAAAATATATTGGGGGCGTATAATAGTACTGATGAGTTCAAGGAATTTTCCCTGCATGAGACCACTCAGCATGTGCGGCTCTTTATGGTGTAATTCTGTAAATAGTCGCAGCTCTTTTAAGACTTCATCTTCTTCACTTGTAAAAAGTTCAGCATATGATTCTGCAGAAGGATTGATCCAGCTCAATGGGTTGTTTTGACAAAAATAACCAACAACTAACAACCAACAACCCTTAACTTAACGCTTCTCTAATTTTGCTATCGCCTTGACTGTTTTTACCACTGAGTCGGGCGTAACAGAAATACTATCAATTCCCAGTTCTACCAGAAACTCTGCAAAGTCTGGGAAATCAGAAGGCCCCTGTCCGCAGATGCCGACCTTTACTTTCTTGCGCTTGGCTGTTTCTATGAGCATTCTTATCATGCCTTTGACTGCTTCATTTCTTTCATCATACAAATGAGCCACCAGCGAGGAATCTCTGTCAAGCCCTAAGGTAAGTTGCGTAAGATCATTGGAACCGATAGAGAATCCATCAATATGATCGGCAAACTGTTCAGCCATGATAATATTGGAAGGCAATTCTGCCATTAAAAACAATTCCAGTCCATCTTTCCCTCTCTCCAGACCATATTCTTTCATGACTTCCTGCACACGTATCAATTCTGTTACGGTTCTGCAGAAAGGCACCATGACCACCACATTCTTCAATCCGATCTCTTCTCTTACTTTTTTAATAGCGATACATTCCAGTCCGAAGGCTTCTTTATAGGCTTCGCTATAATATCGACTCGCTCCTCTCCATCCGATCATCGGATTCTCTTCATGGGGCTCAAAATATTTTCCACCCAATAGGTTAAAATATTCGTTGCTCTTGAAATCACTGAAACGTACTATGACTTTATTAGGATAAAAAGAAGAGGCAATTTTGGAAATACCGTAACTCAATCGCTGAATGAAGAAAGATTTTTCATCGTCAAAACCACGAATCATTTGCTGAATACTCTTACTCAGTTCCGGATCGTTCAGTTCCTTATGCTTCAATAAAGCCATCGGATGAATCTGAATATAATTATTGATGATAAATTCCTCTCTCGCTAAACCAACCCCTGCATTTGGATAATGTGAAAAACGGAAGGCCATATTGGGAGAAGCCACATTCAGCATAATGGGTGTATTCAGTTTAGGAAGATCCTTGAGATCGGTCTCCACTTTCTGATAGGGTATGTTTCCCTCATAAATGATCCCTTCATCTCCCTCGGCACAGGAAGCCGTGATTAGCTGACCATCATTAAGAAGCTCTGTTGCATTACCGCAACCGACGATGGCAGGTACACCTAGTTCGCGGGCCACGATGGCAGCATGACAGGTCCTTCCTCCTTTATTGGTGATAATAGCAGAAGCCTTTTTCATAATCGGTTCCCAGTCGGGATCGGTCATGTCCGTAACCAACACATCACCTGCTGCAAACTCCTGTCCTTCAGTAACACGCTTATCGAGTGAGAATAAAATAGATACTTTTCCCGTTCCAATTTTATCTCCCACTGCAATTCCTTTCAACAACGTTTTACGGGGCACATTATCATCCATCACAAACTCCGTGATCTTGGTAAAATCCTTTTGCGAGTGAATCGTTTCAGGACGCGCCTGTACAATGAATAATTCTTTGGATAAGCCATCGATCGCCCATTCCACATCCATCGGGCACCAGTGACCTTTCAGATTCGAATAATAATCTTCGATCTTCATGACCCATTCTGCCAGCTGAAGAATTCGTTCATCTTTCAGAGTATAACGAGCCTGTAACGGTTTTTCAACGGGAATAATTTGTACCCGCTCGTCAGGGTTATCCCCATAAACCATCTTACGATCTTTAATGCCAAGTTTTTTTTCTATGATGCTGGAAAAACCTTGTTTCAGCGTAGGTTTAAAGACAATGTATTCATCCGGAGAGACTGATCCCTGAACCACCATCTCACCTAAACCAAAAGAGGCATTGATCACCACCACATCTTTAAATCCGCTTTCTGTATCGAGTGAAAATGCCACTCCCGATGCACCCAGATCACTACGCACCATTTTTTGTACGCACACAGATAATCCTATACTGAAATGATCATACCCGAAATTATTGCGATAGCTGATGGCACGATCTGTAAAAATCGAAGCAAAACAGTTACGTACGGCATTCATGAGCGAGGCAGGACCGCGAACGTTGAGGTAGGTTTCCTGCTGACCAGCGAAGGATGCGTCTGGCAGATCTTCTGCCGTTGCGGAAGAGCGCACCGCCACATCCGTCACATCCTGATCATAACGACTGCTCAGTTCATGATATTTTTGGATAATCGCCTCGCTGAGTTCCTTTGGAAACTTTGAATTTTTAAGCAGTTGGCGCGCAGCCAGTCCGCCTCGGCGAAGTGATTCTATATCATCAAAATCTATTTGATTAATGATAGAGCGAATCGTTTCATCCAGATTATTGAAACGAATGAATTCACGGTAAGCCGCTACGGTAACAATAAAACCGTTAGGGATCTGAATACCTAGCGAGGTGAGGTTTTGGAGCATTTCGCCCAAAGAGGCATTCTTGCCACCCACCTGTTCAATGTCTTTTAGGCCCACCGAATTCAGGTCGGCCAGGTAAATGGATTGATCCATATGGCTGTAATAAGAGTTAAGAAAGTTAAGGCAATCGTTCTCCAAAATAGGAGATTTGGAGGCAAATTAATTAATGAACGTTAGTTTTAAAAGGATTTACAAATATATTTTTTTGAGATATAAGCTAATTTGGTAGAATAAAAGAAAACACGTTCTAAACATTAACATTATTTAATATAACTAAGCGAGAAAATATTCGTTTAGTAAAA
>CAZZJD010000020.1:0-13102 GCA_964654305.1 uncultured Chitinophagaceae bacterium | reverse complement strand
ATTGCAGGCGCAATCATTTGATAATATTGAATGGCAAGGGAAAAAAGTGCCGGCCATGACGCTTGAAGTATATCAAAATGAATCCATTACTGAAACAGCAATTAAAGAGTATTTTGAAAAAATGGGATACTTTGCAAAAACACAAAAAGGAATTTCCTCTTACAAAAACATCAAATTATCAGATATCGATGACGACCCCTATGATGTACTGATAAAAGTAGAAAGAAAAAGCAAACAGGAAAAAGATGTATCGGTAGTCCACTTTGCTTTGGCAAAAAATTATGATCAATACCTTAAAAATTCAAGTGATGATAAATTAAAAAAAAGAGTAGAAACATTTATGACAGGTTTCCGAGGAGCAGCCAATGAATTGGCGCTGAATTTGGATATAAAAAATCAGGAAGAAAAATCAAAAAATGCTGAAAAGAAATTAAAAGAACTTAAAGAAGAAGCAGAGAGTATCGAGCAAAAAATTATAAAATTAAATCAGCAAAAAGAGGATAAACTAAAAGAGATAGAAAAGCAGGAGCAAGAATCAGAAAATCAGAAAAAGGCACTTGAGAATCTACTCAATAAAAAGAAAGGTGGCTGATATAGAGCGGCTATTTATAAGCTTCCCTGTTTGCAAAACCAAAATCCGTAAGCGTTTTAAGAAAAGCTGTCAGATGTTCCTGTTCCTGATATGATAGTGGAATCCCATTTTTTACTGCCTCATCAATCAATGCGCCATTATTGAAGTCTGACACATTTGCATAATGATTATAAATCTGGCTAAATGCAATAAATCGACCGTCATGCATAAAAGGAAATGAAAGATATAAATTTCTCAAAGTAGGCACTTTGAACTTATAAAGATCATTCATTACTCCTGTTACAGATTGTCTACCCTTATCATTTAATAAGGTGGACATTAACCCATTATTACGAAAGCTTCCATCTGTAAATAAAGGCTCCGTATGACAAGAATTACAATGCTGTTTAAATAATTGATAGCCCGTTTGTTCCGAAACAGAAAACTGGGCAAGCTCCAACTTTACCGAGTCATACTTGGTAGCAACACTAACTATTGCGCCCGTAAACTGACCAATCACTTTTAAAATTCGCTCCTTATTTATTTCCTTGGTTCCATAGGCTTTCTCAAAAAGACCAGGATATTCCGGATGATTATTCATGCGGGTAATAATGTCAGAAAAATTTCCCGCCATTTCCGAAGAACGAACAATATGGGCTTCTGCAATATCTTCAATGCTAGCATATCTACCATCCCATCCATAAGCTTTTTGCCAGGCCAGATGAAACAAAGGAGGTGCATTGCGATTACTGTGCTGATTATAAATACCGTGACTTAAATCATGATCATATGTACCAAAAGCTGCTACCTGTTGATGACATGAGCTACATGATATACTTCCATCCTTAGAAAGGATACCGTCATAAAATATTTTTTTCCCTAATAAAAAGCCTTCTTGAGTTAATGGAGAAACACTAAAAAGATGTTGTTGCGGGAACCCGTTTGGAACCTTAAATTCAAGAGGTGTACCTATCAGATTATTACTTACAGGATCACTCTTAGTACAAGAGAACATCAAAATTGTCAGAATCAGACAAAATATATTTCCAATTTTCTTCATATATCTTCTCTTCTGATTTTTTTTCTACTTGCTTTAATCTGAGCGGATTTCTTTTTTTGTTCGATTCTTTTTTCTATAGATGATCTTGTAGGCGCAGAGGTAATCCTTGGCTTTTTAGTTATCAGGGCTGCTCTGACCTTTTTATTGATTTGTTTTATTACTTCTTCTTTATTCGCGAGCTGAGTCCGGTGAATCTGAGAAGATAGCATCAACTCATCGTTCTTGTTGATAAGATTGGCAAGTTTTCGCATCACAATGCCTTTCTGGTCTTCATTCAATTGTCGGGAAGAAGCAATATGCCAAAAGGCAACGACTTTCGTTTCAACCTTGTTTACGTGCTGCCCGCCTGCCCCGCCGCTACGGGCAGTTCTGAATTGTAATTCATGGGCCAGATCTATCGGCATGATTTAATATTTGAATATTCAACATTAAATTTACAATCAATATACCATATATGAGAGCAATTCTTCAAAGGGTAAGCAAAGCTAGTGTTAAAATTAATGATACTTTAAAAGGATCTATCGAAAAAGGACTTTTGATATTTATAGGAATTGAGGATGCGGATGATGAAACAGATATTGACTGGCTTTCTTCCAAACTAATTTCTATGCGAATTTTTGAAGATACAGAAGGGAAAATGAATAAGAGTATAATTGAGGTAGATGGGGAAATATTATTAATCAGTCAGTTTACGCTTTTTGCTTCGACTCAAAAAGGCAATCGTCCTTCTTTTATAAAAGCAGCCAGGCCGGAAAAAGCAATTCCGCTATATGAAAAAATGATTGATCAATTGACATTAAAAATTGGCAAAAAAATTGCTACGGGAAGTTTTGGAGCCGATATGAAAGTGGAATTATTAAATGACGGACCGGTTACAATATTTATTGACACAAAAAACAAGGAATAAGATGACAGATCAAAAATTAACGATTTCAGAAGCACAGAAACAAGTAGATGAATGGATCAAAAACATCGGTGTAAAATATTTTTCAGAACTCACCAATCTCGGAATCCTGATGGAAGAAGTGGGAGAACTTTCCCGGATCATGGTGAGAGAATATGGTGATCAGTCTTTCAAAAAGAATGAAACCAATTTAAACAAGGCGGATGAACTGGCCGATATTTTCTGGGTACTATTGTGTCTAGCCAATCAGATGAATATTGATCTTGAGGAGGCGCTCCGAAAGAATATCGAGAAAAAAACCGAAAGAGATCAAAACCGCCACAAGGAAAACCCTAAGCTAAATTAACCTGCGTGATGACTCAAGCTTTATCTTTGCACGAATAAAATTTAGCAGTCATGTCGAATGAGTCAATTTTTTCTAAACTGACATCCCACGCGAAAGAATACGGATATATTTTTCAATCTTCGGAAATATACGATGGCTTAAGTGCCGTATATGATTATGGTCAGTACGGAGCTCAGCTGAAAAAAAATATTCGGGACACGTGGTGGAAAAGCATGACGCAGCTACATGATAATATCGTGGGCATTGACGCTGCTATCTTCATGCACCCTACCACCTGGAAAGCAAGCGGACATGTGGACAATTTCAGTGACCCGATGATTGATAACAAGGATAGCCAGAAGCGCTATCGAGTAGATCATCTCATTGAAGCACATGCAACTGCGCTATCTCCTGAAGAAGGAAATAGACTCATCACAGAGATGGAAGCCTTACTGGCAAAAGATGATTTCACAGGTATCAAGCAACTTATTGAAACAAATAAAATAAAATGTCAGACTAGCGGCACCTGCAACTGGACGGATGTACGTCAGTTCAACCTGATGTTTCAGACTGAGTTCGGTGCGGTAAGCAGCGATAATCCGGATGATAATATCGTATACCTAAGACCCGAGACTGCACAAGGAATTTTTGTGAATTTTCTCAATGTACAAAAAACCGGAAGGATGAAAATACCTTTTGGTATTGCACAAACCGGAAAAGCATTTCGCAATGAAATCGTAGCCCGTCAGTTTATTTTCAGGATGAGAGAATTTGAGCAAATGGAAATGCAGTTTTTCGTACGACCCGGCACAGAGCTGGAATGGTATGCTTACTGGAAAGAAGCACGTATGAAATGGCATCAGCAACTAGGAATTCCGGCCGAAAAGCTTCGTTATCATGATCATCAAAAGCTGGCACATTATGCCAATGCAGCATTAGATATAGAATTTGAATTTCCATTTGGATGGAAAGAACTGGAAGGAATTCATTCCAGAACAGATTATGATCTGGGACGTCATCAGGAATTCAGCAAAAAGAAGATGCAGTATTTTGACAATGATCTTAACGCTGAAGGTAAACCATATGGCAACTATATTCCCTATGTTGTTGAAACCTCTGTGGGACTGGATCGTTTAGTACTGACTGTACTTAGTCTTGCTTATAAAGAAGAAGAAGTGCCCACTGCAGAGGAAGGAAAAACCGATATTAGAACATATTTAAGCATCCCTCCATCCATTGCACCTGTTAAACTGGCTATACTTCCTTTAGTGAAAAAAGAAGGATTGCCTGAAATCGCGAAAGCTATTGTAGATGATTGCCGTACATCTTTTCATTGTCAGTACGATGAAAAAGACAGCATTGGGAAGAGATACAGAAGACAGGATGCTATAGGTACACCATTTTGTGCAACAATAGATCATCAGAGTAAGGAAGATCAAATGGTCACCATCCGTCATCGCGATAGTCTAGTTCAGGAGCGTATCCCAATAAATTCAATCAGGTCTTATATCAACGATAAGATCCGATTCTGAAAAATTACGGTCGTACAAGTTTAGTGCGGTATTTATAGAATCCGGTTGCATCTGTAATAACCAGTATATACATGCCAGAAGAAATATTTGGCATGTCTAAATAGGAATGATGATAGGGTTTTACTTGCTCGGCAACTTGCTGCCCGTTTGCATTAAATAAACGAATGTGTATATTTTTAACATTCGTCAAAGTACCGGGCACAATACGAAGATCTCCACTTCCGTCAAAGTATGTCTGCTGAATAAAAGATGGTGTATTGGTTACATCACTAACAGATAAAGGCGTTTGACTTAAATTGAGATTTTGCGCATGTATCCAAAATTCAGAGAATGACTTTACTTTGAATTCTGCATAATACCCATTATTGAAAGGAATAATCTCTACATTGGCAGGATTAATGAATGAATATGTTCCTCCCGCTCCGTCATTCAAAATACCATTTTCAAATTCAGTAGGGCCACTATACTGAGTAACAGCAGCTTGATAGGCATCATTAAGTTTAACACAAGGTATACATTTGGTAGTAGTCAGCATCCTCACGATATCACTCTCTGAAAAATAAAAACGTACTAAGACACTATCAACGGGAACAAGCTGTGTATTAATCACGATATTTCTGTCAAGATAATATTGATTGTTCACTAAGCGAACTGAATCTGTATTCATAAAAACGCTCACACTAACATTCCCCAGATTCTGCCCCAGCGGATTCATAGAAGCAATTGTTTTCCCCTCAGAAATAAAATCAACAAACTGATTGCCAGATACTGATTTCGTAACTGTAGTATTCACGCCTTCGTAAACAATTGACTTGTCAAAAATATGTACATCATCAATGCCAACCCCCTCTCCCTGAGTGAAATCATCACTGCTCATTAGAAAACGGAAACGAATATTTGAAACACCTGATGGTAGATCAGTGGAAGAAACGTGCCAGCGCTGTAAACTTCTGTTCCAGTATTGAGCAGTTGTATCATACCAGTTTGTTCCATTATTCTGAAGCCCCAATGATTGCCAGGTGATTCCGTTATTCAAACTATATTCTACAAGATGAAAATCACGCGCGCGTTCCTGTTGTGTAATATGACTGAAACTAAGCACAGGATTATTTAAAGAGGAAAGATTAAAACAGGGAGAATATAAATACGAAAACTCATTGTGGAAATATCCTCCAGATAAAGTAGTAAACCATGATTTATTACCATTTGCAGATGAAGTAATAAGTGTACGTGCAATCGGATCCGTACTACCCCAGGTCCAGCTACTGTACGGACTCATCGTAAACCATCCTCCGTTATTATCTTCAAATTTTTCAAGATAAGGATAGCTTGATATAATCGGATTAGTACGAATTTTATAATTTAATATGCTGTCATTGACAGAAAAATTATCCGAAGGATATGCAACCCATGCACTCAAGGTATATTCCCCGGCAATCGGGATATTGAACGGAGTGTTGAACGTATAATTCAACTCACTATTTGCAGCTATTGATGGGATCAGTTCTGTAACTACTGCATTATTATTTATTCTGTAGGATACCGGAATATCCGTGAGTGAAGCTGATGTTGTATTTTTTAATTTTATCGCAATTGCTTGCTGTACTGATTGACTAGAGCAATTTAAAGTATCCGGAGATACGACAGCAACCATCATCACATCATTGGCAGCATTGACAAAACGTAACTGATCGAATGTGAGCCCGTCATCCAAATCAAACAATTCTGTATAATAATCTGCATTATTTGATGATGTGCGACCTAATTGCTGAAGCATCACCTGAAAACTGGATGTCAGGGGCTGACCGGCATTCGTTAAAAGATCATATACATTCACCCAGCCTTTTCGAACATTACCAAGTTCATTCTGGCTATTGGATAATTCAAATGCAGGCAACCAATCTTGATTGTCCTGTCCGCGAATCCATAAAGCAGTATTGGGCATTTTAAGCTGACCCTGATTTTTATATAGAAAATCAAGACGCAACCCTTCACTAAGCGTAAGGTTGGAACAGTTGAAGGTGCCCGTTAGTTGATTAAGGTTTAGGTTTGTGGAACCGATAAATTGAGCTGCATCCATTGTGATAGCCTTATTCCCCAGTGGAGCCATGCCTGAGTTTACGAACGTACGGAGTCGCCCATTGCTTGTTGTTGCATCATAATCGAAGCGCTCTAAATTTGTTAAGCCAAAATAACGCTGTCTATATTCATCCGCATTCGCCCCTTCAAAATCTTCTGTAAATGGTAAGCTAATGGGAGCATTATTGAGATGACGAACCAGAAATATCTGCTCATCATTTTCCGGACGTTGATCGCCGGCTTGTTTTACATATACTCTAATTTTGAAAGAGTCTGTTGCAGAAAGATTGGCTTTATTGGTAAATAAATAATCGATGGAAGAAGATGCTGGTATAGATATATTGGATTGCTCGGTAATAATGGGCCCATCATTGATCTGATAACCGACTTCGTAGGAAGAATTACTAACGGCATTATCAAGGTTTTTAATTTTAACAATAATCTCCTGTTCGGAAGTCAGTTCGGTCTGCGTAAATTTTCTTCCATTAACCGGACTCACCAGCACATCAACTTTTAGATCTTTATCAAATTCAGAAGCCGTACATGGAGTTGTTACGGAAGGAGTAACCGCAATAGCGCGTGTTCTTCTGCCTGAAGAATCTGTAATACGAGGGCGTACAGTGAACCAGTAACGGGTAGATCGGTCCAATCCTCTAATATTATATTGTAATGCAGAAGTCGTTCCTTTTTTCTCCCATTGAAAATCCTTCAACTGAAACACTTCATAGTCGGTAACATTGGGAATGGCATTCCACGAAAGATTGACTGCTCCCTCACAGGGAATAGCTGAACTCAAAGTAGGACGGCCAATGATGGCAAATGTTCCGGGTGTAACAGAAGCGGTATTAATGCTTTTTCGAGTAAGTCGCACTTTGGCTCTGGCAACGGTGATATTGGGAATTGTCCAAAAAAACCAGTTGTTTTTTGCAGGAACATTATCGGCTATCTGTGTCCAAGTGTTTCCGTCATCGATAGTATATTCGATCAATAAGTTTTCAGTACTGTTATCTGGAGCATCCCAACTGATCGCTTCGTAATTGATATTGATATTAGGCGTGAATTTTTCCCCTCCAATCGGGTGGTTGAGCTTGATATCATTGTCATAAAACTCCCAAGTAATATAAAAATCCTGTGGACCGTTGAGGATAGCATGTCCATTGACCTGTATTTGCAGATTATTTCCTGAAGGATTATCAAAGGTCACCTGTTCGATATTGTTGATGCGGTCTATTCCTCTTGTTGCAGGACTGTTTACCTGATTGGAAATGGGATTAAGCACCCAAGGAAGATATGTTTGATTCTGATCAGTCACCTGTAGGTCAAGATCATGTTGTAAGGATTGCAGGGCAGCGGGAGAACCGGAGGGGTCATGCCAGTACAACATTACCTTCACACGAGTAGCTCCTTGTGGCACAGTAAGCGTATGAGAAAATTGTTCACCTTGATGAACACTTCCTTTTAAGTAACGTTTATTCTCTATGTTTTGTAGTGCCCGAACCGGTTGCACTAAACCAAATCCATGTATATAGTCCGGGCCAGGCTGTCCTCTATCAATTGCAGTATTACAAATTACTGCCTTAATAAGACCTGCATGAGGGATGGAATTATTATTTAATTGCTTATACCGCTCTGCCATTAAACTATATACGCCTGTTATCATAGGTGCTGCGAAACTCGTACCGAAATCACTATTATAATTATTATTGATTGTGGTTGACCAGAAATTGCCGCCGGGGGCAATGATCTCTGGTTTGATGCGGCCATCATTTACAGGGCCTCTACTGGATGAAGAAGAAATAGCCTGAGGGTTAAAGATGTAATAATTACCAACTGTCAGCACATTTTTACCAGTTTGATATCCGCTTTTTATTGTACCATATGAGTATGGGTAGGGAGCACATGTCAATCTGCCGTCATTACCCGCTGCTACTACATGGAGGATCGTCGAATCTTCATACATCTGCCCATCTGCATACACACTTAATTCATTATATGCACCGTTACCAGGACAACGAGCATATCCAAGAAAGTATGAATTATTTGTAACGGTCAATCCAAAATCTTTTTTATAAGTTGAAGCCTTAGTTATTATATAATCGTAATAATCCGTAATCAACTTGGTAGCAGGTGCAATACCATTAAAGCACTCATCAACCAGCCCATCGGCAGTAATAATACCCGATACTCGAGTACCATGATTCCCTCCAACTAAAGGCAAAGGATTTCTGTTAATGGTATTATTAATTAGGTCAAGATGTGAAGTAGGATCCGCATTATCTCCCACTCCCGCTGTTATACCCTTACCGGATAACTGGAGACCATTGGGCTGCATCCCTTTTAAGTTGGTTAACCCAAACACACCTGTTTCAGGCTGTAACAAAGGTGTTGGTTTGTAATCAAAAATATTGATATATCGTACAAACGGTAAAGAAGCCAGACGTTCAATATGACTTAACGTAATATTTCCTATAAAGACTCCTTGCTGGATATATTGCCGATTGGTGAGTTTAAATCCAATGGATTGTAAAGTTGATTCATGTTCTTTCAAGTTTTCATTTCCATAAAACAATATCGATATCTGTATTTGAGAAGATTGGCTGGCAGACAATTGCTGACGGAGATTTTCACTCATTTTGATATGAGCGGGAATATTATTAACAGCTTTAATACCTGCTATCCGAAGCTGAACTAAGGAAGGAGTATTTTTAAACCTTACGGCATAAATATGATCCGATAATCTCTCCAGTAGTTCTGCGCCTTGTTGTTTTAAATAGGTGAAGGAACGATCATTGGGTATCTTGTCAAAACCAATCAATATATAAAAATACTTCTGCGTTTTGCCAGCCTTAAGCTCCTTGTCCAGCAAATCCTGACGAAGATTAGATCTCATCGAAAACTGACCCAAACGTAACTGACCTGTTATCATTTCCTGAGAGAATACAGGCAATACCAAACTGAGAAATACAAATAAAAAAAATAAAGTAGAAGACAAAAAAAGTCGAGTCATTATATAGACAGTAGGCTTTACGGAAATTGGCATAAACAAATTTAATCAATACTTATAAATAAAGAAGCGTTGTATTTGGAAACATATCGAAATAAAGGTTTTCTCCTAAACAAAAACGGATTGTACCTTTGCAACGTGAATTTGGATCTGCTGCTGAATCAATACCAACAATCTCCCCGCATTTTTTCAATTGCGGACAAGCTTTCTTTTTCCCAACCACAAACTATTGAACTTAAGCAGCTTAACGGCAGCGCCACTCAGTTCACGGCAGCCGCTATATACAACCATCCGTCGCTGGAGACATACAATCACATTTTTATACTGAATGATGCGGAAGAAGCTGCTTACTTTCATAATAGTCTTGAGAGTATTACTAGTGAGCTAAATATTTTATACTTCCCCTCTTCTTTCAAACATCCAAGAAATTATGCCTTACTGAATCCTTCACATGTAATGCTTCGCACAGAAGCACTTACCCGTTTTTCCATGCTGAGTGGTCAAAGAACAGGAGCATTGATAACCTACGCAGATGCCCTTTTTGAAAAAGTAGTAGTAGCTCAAAAACTTCAGGGCAATGTATTGTTAATTAAGACTAACGACACTTTAGATACCGATGGGATTCTTTCCTTTCTGGTTGATCTGGGATTCAGCAGAACAGACTTTGTATATCAGCCCGGACAGTTTGCACTAAGAGGAGGGATTCTGGATATTTATTCATTCGGAAATGAAAAACCATACCGTATTGAATTATTTGGAAATGAGGTGGACAGTATACGGATTTTTGATCCCGAAACACAACTAAGTGAAAAAAGACTGGCCCAGGTTAGCATAATTCCCAATGTAGATACTCATTTTCAAACTGAAGAAAAGATTCCACTTTTTGATTTTCTGAACGAGAATACCGTTGTATGGATGAAGGATTTCAACTTTGTCAAAGAAAGACTGATCACGATGGATGAAGAGCTGGATCAGTTTCTGAAATTGAAAGAGAACAAATCAACAGGGTACGAAGAAGAAGATCCACTGGAAAAAAACAATGTAACAAGAGCAGACTTTATCACAGCTGATCTACTGGAACAGCAAATCAAAAATTATCACCTTATTGAATTTGGTTCAAAAGCTTTTTTCAAAGAAAATACGCCATCGGCACAACAGTGTTCAATTGAATTTCACACAAAACGCCAACCTGCCTTCAACCGAAGATTTGAACTACTGATCAGTGATCTTAAACAGCATCAGCAGGAAGGTTATGCTGCTTATATTTTTTCGGAAAACCCGAAACAACTCGAGCGATTACACAGCATCTTTACTGATCTAAAAGCAGAAATACAATTTACGCCCGTACCCATTGCCATTCACGAAGGATTCATTGATCATGATCTGAAAGTATTATGCTATACCGACCATGAGATTTTTCAACGCTATCATAAATACAAGGTCAAACAGGCGTATAATAAAAGTAAAGCCCTTACCATTCGAGCACTAAGAGAACTACAGCCCGGCGATTATGTTACCCATATTGACCATGGGGTAGGGACATATAGCGGCCTTCAAAAAATTGAAGTAAATGGTATTATGCAGGAGGCAGTAAGACTGATCTATAAAGATGGCGACATCTTGTATGTCAACATCAACTCTCTGCATAAAATTTCAAAATATACCGGCAAAGAAGGAAGCATACCTAAGATTAATAAAATTGGCAGTGATGCCTGGCAGCGACTCAAGGAAAAAACAAAGACCAAAGTAAAGGAGATTGCTTTTGATCTCATTCAACTGTATGCGGAAAGAAAGGCACAGGAAGGATATGCCTATGCCCCCGATGGATATTTACAAAATGAACTGGAGGCTTCCTTTATATACGAAGACACGCCGGATCAAAGTAAAGCAACGGCTGATGTAAAGAAAGATATGGAATCTCCCTCTCCTATGGATCGGCTGGTTTGTGGGGATGTGGGATTTGGTAAGACAGAGATTGCAATTCGGGCTGCATTCAAGGCTGTGTGTGATGGAAAACAAGTAGCCGTAATGGTGCCTACTACCATTCTCGCTTTCCAGCATTATAAAACATTCAGTGAACGATTAAAAGATTTTCCGGTAACCGTAGATTTTATCAATCGTTTTAAAACAAGCAAAGAAAAAAAGGAAACCGCACAAAAATTATCGGAAGGGAAAATTGATATTATCATCGGCACACATGCGCTGATTTCAAAAGATATCAAATTCAAAAATTTAGGATTACTAATCGTAGATGAAGAACAAAAATTTGGTGTGGGGCATAAAGAAAAAATAAAAACACTAAGAACAAATATCGATTCGCTTACCCTTACCGCTACGCCCATACCACGCACATTGCAATTTTCATTGATGGGTGCACGTGATTTGAGCATCATCAATACGCCACCACCTAATAGGCAACCGATACAAACGGAAGTACGATACTTTGAAGAAGATTTTATTCGCGACGCGATCTATTTTGAAACAGAAAGAGGCGGACAGGTATTCTTCATTCATAATCGCATTGCAGGACTCGCAGAAATGGCGGCTATTCTGCAAAGATTATGTCCTGATCTGAGTATTGGGTTTGCGCATGGTCAACTGGAAGGCGATCAGCTGGAGGAAAAAATTCTTGACTTCATTGACAAAAAATATGATGTGCTAGTTTGCACTAATATTGTAGAAAGCGGAGTAGATATTCCGAATGTAAATACCATCATTATCAACAATGCACATCAGTTTGGATTAAGTGATTTGCATCAATTGAGAGGAAGAGTAGGAAGAAGCAATAAAAAAGCTTTCTGTTATTTACTGGCTCCTCCCATTAGCACACTTCCAGCTGATTCCCGAAAAAGGCTGCAAACGCTGGAACAAAACAGCGAGCTGGGAAGTGGATTTCAAATTGCCATGCGTGATCTGGATATCAGAGGAGCTGGAAATTTACTAGGAGGAGAACAAAGCGGCTTTATGGCTGAGATTGGATTTGAAATGTATCAGAAAATCTTACAGGAAGCGATCCGCGAGCTTAAACGAAGTAAATTCCGTGAACTCTTCAAAGAAGAAATTGCAGAACAGGAAGATTATGTGAAAGATTGTGTGATTGATACGGATCTTGAGATCTTAATTCCGGATGCTTATGTGGAGAGTATTCCAGAGAGGTTGAGTTTGTATACTAGGCTTGATAATTGTGAAAGTGAAGAAGCCCTAATAGACTTTCACCAGGAACTGAAAGACCGGTTTGGGCCGATTCCTACAAGTGTTGAAGATCTTTTTACTACAGTTCGCTGTAGAAAACTGGCAGTTGAGATCGGATTTGAAAAAATGACCTTAAAACAAAATACCTTACGATGTTATTTTGTAAACAATCCTGACTCGCCCTATTTTGAATCGGAGATCTTTCAAAAATTACTTGCCTTTGTACAGCAATACTTGAATAAAGCGCAATTAAAACAGAACGGAAAATTATTCTCTCTTGTCATACAAGACATCAAAGGAATGAATACACTGCATGAATTGCTCAAAAGAATGCATGCTTTTCAATCAGAAAGTATCAATGCCTATAAATATTATGGTGCGAACCGTCGGTTCGCGACATAAGAAAATCATATCAGAAGAATATCTTATCAGCCT
>CAZZJD010000019.1:0-13428 GCA_964654305.1 uncultured Chitinophagaceae bacterium | reverse complement strand
TCTTGTGGTAGCGGCTGCGGTCCGAAGAATGTTGCTCCGGAGCAAACTCTAGAAGGTCAACACTTACTCGCAGCAAAATTGACTTCGATTTGAAGTACAAAGTAAAAGATATCAGTTTGGCCGAATGGGGTCGCAAAGAGATTCGATTAGCCGAAGCAGAAATGCCCGGCTTGATGGCTATCCGTGCTGAATACGGTCCTCAGCAACCGCTCAAAGGTGCACGCATTGCAGGTTGTCTGCACATGACTATTCAGACCGCTGTGTTAATTGAGACACTGGTTGCTTTGGGTGCCGAAGTAAAATGGAGTTCTTGTAATATCTTCTCTACACAGGATCATGCTGCTGCTGCAATTGCTGCTGCAGGTATCGGTGTATATGCCTGGAAAGGTCAGACCATCGAAGAAGCAGATTGGTGTATTGAGCAGACATTATTCTTCGGTTCAGCTGACAAACCTCTTAATATGATCCTGGATGATGGTGGTGATTTGACGAATATTGTTTTGGATAATTATACTGAACTAGTTGGCGGTATCAAAGGTATCAGCGAAGAAACAACAACCGGTGTTCATCGTTTATACGAGCGCGTAGCCAAAGGAACATTACCTATGCCCGCGATCAATGTAAATGATAGTGTAACAAAATCTAAATTCGATAATAAATACGGTTGTAAGGAATCATTGGTTGATGCGATTCGTCGTGCTACTGATGTGATGCTTGCTGGTAAAGTTGCGGTAGTAGGCGGATATGGTGATGTGGGTAAAGGTTCTGCCGCTTCACTGGCTGGTGCGGGTTGTCGTGTGATCGTTACAGAAATCGATCCGATCTGTGCTTTACAAGCTGCGATGGATGGTTTTGAAGTAAAGAAAATGAAAGATGCGGTAAAAGAAGCGGATATCGTGGTAACTGCTTCAGGTTGTCGTGATCTGATTACCGGGGAGCATTTCAAACTAATGAAGGATAAGGTGATTGTATGTAATATCGGCCACTTTGATATTGAAATTGATGTAGCCTGGTTAAATCAGAACTATGGCAATACAAAAGATACGGTGAAGCCTCAGGTGGATATCTATAACGTAGATGGTAAAGACATCATTTTGTTAGCTGAGGGAAGACTGGTTAACTTAGGTTGTGCTACCGGACATCCTTCATTCGTAATGAGTAATTCATTCACGAATCAGACGCTCGCTCAGATCGAACTCTGGCAAAATCACAGCAAGTATGACAATAATGTATATGTGCTCCCTAAACATCTGGATGAGAAAGTAGCACGTTTACACTTGGCTAAGATCGGTGTGGAACTGGATGAATTAACGGCTGAGCAGGCTTCTTACTTAGGTATTCCTCAGTTTGGACCGTTCAAGTCGGATCTGTACAGATATTAATTCTTAGATATCTCTATTCAAAAAATGCTCCTTAACCGGAGCATTTTTTTTATGATCCATTAATAAAGTTAAGATGTCTGTTTCGCCCCAAATAATTTTGTGGCGAAACGTTGTCAGGTTGTCGTGGTGTCGCGAATAACGAAAAACGAACAACGACCAACGATCTTAGTATTGAAAATAAATCTCCGTCGCCCCGTTTCCGTATTTAGGATGATATTGATTGACGAAGGATTTGACTTCTTTTTTGTGTTTTAAGATCTGATGAATCTCGTCTCTCAACACTCCTTCCCCTACTCCATGTATGACGATCAGGTTGGGTTGTAGATGTTGAATAGCGAGATCATAATACTTTTCAAATTCTTTTAGCTGGAGGGATAGGATCTCATAATTACTTAATCCTTTCCAGTCATGGGTAATCTTATCAATATGCAGATCGATGACACTGCGGGCTGATAGGGTATGTCTTGGTTTGGAAGCATCATATATATGAAATCCGGCAGCGGATAACTTTCCCAGATCCAGTTTCTCCTTTTCAACCTTATCCGGATAAGTATCCATCAGCAAATATTTAAATGATGATTCCTGTTTGAGTAAAAGCTCTTCCACCTTACTCATGATCTGTTTGCCTTTCAGCTTAATGGTTGATTCAAAATGGTCTGCCTTTTTCTTATCCAGTATTTTCAACGAAAATTCAACAGAGAATCGTGGTCCGTCATTCACATTTTCAAACGGCAGATCGTGGATATAGAATTCCTGTCCGGGTAGCAACTCATTCTTGAGCGAAAATCCTTCTTTTTTCAGATAGGATAATTCGTATTTAAAATGATAGCCCGCTGAGGTATGATTAATGATATATACTTTAAAATACTCTACGATATTTTCATCAAAAATATCTTTATCAAAAACAGGTAATAGCAACAGGTGAACACCCGTCTCCGGTTTTTTTTGATCTGCACCGGTTGTTTTTTCCTTTTTTAACTGGTCGATATAGGTCTTAACAACTTTAGTAGGTTGTTTTTTCTCAGTAAATCGTTTGAAATAAGGAAAGTCGATCTGATCGGTATACACAGGAAAACGAACTCCGTCTACCTCCACTTCCACCATCTTCTTGTTGATGATCTCCACAACTTCCCCTTCTTCATTGGAATGAAGTAGCAGCACTTTATCTCCTATCTGGAATTTCATGCACCTTTCAGCTTACTGTTTTTAAATCCAAAAAAGAAATATATCACCAGACCTAATAGTAACCATCCCAAAAACCATACCCAGTTGCTCTTAGTCATTCCGGTGAGTAAATACAAACAGGTGCTTAAGCCCAGCAGCGGGATCAGACTATATTTTTTTTGAATCGTGATTATACTTAGCACAATCAATACGATCCAGAAAACGATCAGGGAGATATTCGGCGTAGCAAGATCAAAAAAGGAAATTTTACCTGAATTATAATCAGCATTTCCAGAGAAATCAAATTGAAAAAGCGATGACCAGTAATCTGCATTCTGCCAGGAAATCAATAGTACAGATATAAGTACAAGTAAAGGATATATCAGCTGACCATTGATATATGGCAAATGAAATTTGCCTTGCTGCTTTTCTTTTGCAGGAATCAGTAATACGCCTCCGCATACCAGCACAAACGCAAATAAAGTAGCGATACTCGTAAAATCAAGTACAAATGTTTTATCTGTAAACAAAATCGGAACGCCAACAACTAGACCCGTGAGAACGGTTGAAAAAGAAGGAGTATTATAATTTGGATGTATGCGCTGAAATATTTTCGGCATAAGTCCATCCCGACTCATGCTCATCCAGATACGTGGTTGGCCCATCTGAAATACCAGTAACACACTGGTCATGGCTACCACAGCAGCAATGGCCACCAACATCTGCATCCAACCTACATTCAGATTATGCGATTCAAAAATAAAGGCCAGCGGATCTCCTACTCCATCAAATTGTTTGTAATGAACTGCACCGGTGAGCACTAAAGTCAATAAAATATAAACTACTGTACAAATAACAAGGGAATAGATCATTCCTCGAGGCAGATCGCGCTGAGGGTTCTTACTTTCTTCCGCGAGTACGCTCACCGCATCAAAACCGATATAAGCAAAGAACACACCGCTTACAGCCATCATCACTCCTTTAAATCCATTTGGCATGAAGCTGCTTACTCCTTCATCATTCACCGGCATCCAGTTGGATGTGAGACCATTGCTGAAAACTAAGTATCCGCCGACAATGATGACCAGTGCTACGACTGCCATTTTCAGCCATACCATCAGGTTGCTGAAATTTCTGCTTTCCTTAATCCCTTTATATACTAGATAAGTGATAACTACATTGATCAGTAATGCAGGCAGATCGAGTATGATCTTTAATCCTCCTATTGTGGGCGCATGTTGCCATGCAAGGATTGTTTCCTGATGTGTAGTATTATCTAATATACCATTCTTTGCCTCCATATAACTGGTGGAAAGCCATGCAGGAATATGTAAACCGATCTTATTTAAAAATGAGGTAAAATAATCACTCCAGCTAAAAGCCACATAAATATTGCCGATACTGTATTCCATGATCAATGCCCAGCCAATGATCCAGGCAAATAATTCTCCGAAGCTAGCATAGGCATAGGTATAAGCGCTTCCTGCAACAGGAATTCTGCTCGCAAATTCAGAATAACATAAAGCGGTGAATGCACAGGCAATGGCTGTAATGATAAATAGAAAAATAACACCGGGACCTCCGTTGAAGATGGCACCACCCAGACTACTAAAACTACCGGCGCCTAAAATGGCAGCTATCCCGAAAAAAGTAAGATCTCTGGTATTTAATACCCGTTTCAAACCGGTCCCATGCTGATCATCCCCATGTGCATGGTCAGCTAGAATGCTGTCAATTTTCTTTGTGCGAAATAATTGTTTGATCATATATAAGCAGCCGTCTTTATAATTATATTAGTGATCTCTTTGCACTAGAAAAGCAGCCAGATCCTTTAAAGGCTGTTTTCGTTTATCCATTACCGCTATGGCATCCAGATTAGTCAATGCAAGATCAAGATACTTATTCTTAAGCTCCATAGCCCACTCATCTACTCCCGATCTTTTAAATATACCTAATACTTCATCTACTTTATGTATGCCATTCTCTCCTTGTAACTCCAATAATCTTTTGCGGTCATCTACTAAGGCAGATGTCATCGCCTGTATCATTAAGAATGTTTTTTTATTAGCGAGTATGTCGCCGCCCACTTGTTTGCCAAATTTAGCCGGATCACCAAAAGCATCCAGATAATCATCATGCACCTGAAATGCAATGCCCAAATTTTTTCCAAATTCATATAAATGTTGTGTATTTCCCTCACCAGCTCCGCCAATGCAAGCCCCCATTGATAAGCTGGCTGCAAGTAATACAGATGTCTTTAAAGTGATCATATGCACATACTCATTAAGACTCACCTCTGTTCTTTTCTCAAAGTCCATATCCAGTTGCTGTCCTTCGGAAACTTCAAGTGAAGTTTTATTAAAAATGGTTAGTATTTGTGGTAAGATAAGCGGATCCACTTTTCTCAAATATTCATAAGCCATGATCATTACCACATCTCCGGCTAGTAGTGCGGTATTCGTTCCGTATTTGGTATGAACTGTATCCATTCCTCGTCTCAAGGGTGCCTGATCCATGATATCATCATGTATCAGTGTGAAATTGTGAAATAGCTCTACCGCTGTTGCCGCTTCCCAGGCTGAAGGTTTAATTTCATCAAACAATTCGTTGCCCATTAAACAAAGTACAGGTCGAACTCTTTTACCTCCGATGCCTAGAATATATTGTGCTGGATCATATAAAGTAGCAGGATCAGTAGGGAAATGTCGCTTTTTGAATTTGTCTTCAAATGCTTTCAGTAAATGTTCGAAGGATTGCATGATGATTAGTTTGTCGTTCTAATATTATTTCTTACGTTTATTGTTATTTGTTGAAACAGCTGAAAAATTCTTTAGTTCGCCTGGATCCGGTATCCACTCATAATCCAATTGTCTTTTATCCAGATTAGCTGCAGCGACCAGAATATTAACCTTATCTCCGATCTTAAATTTTCGGCCGCTGTGCTTACCGTTCAGACAGTAATCTTCTTCTATGAATAAAAATTCATCCAAGTGGC
This sequence comes from uncultured Chitinophagaceae bacterium, assembly GCA_964654305.1. GTDB lineage: Bacteria > Bacteroidota > Bacteroidia > Chitinophagales > Chitinophagaceae > Lacibacter. The sequence goes on along the minus strand of CAZZJD010000019.1, from coordinate 7,887 downwards.
TTATAGATAATAAGCTGACCAGTCCCTCACATTTATGCTCAATCGTTTCTACCCAAAATCCAAAAGAAGCCACGCCACTGATAACTCCTTCGAAAGATTGACCCAGAAATTTCTTCATATATTCCACTTGTTTATATTTGTTAGCAGCTCGTTCGCTTTCCATAGCTGCTCTTTCTCTTTCGCTGCAGTGCTTACATTTTTGCTCCATCTTTTTATCAATCACAGGAGCATTATCAAGACATTGTTGTAATACACGATGTACCAGCACATCCGGATAACGACGTATGGGAGATGTAAAATGACAATAATGTTCAAAGCCCAAACCATAGTGACCAATATTGTCCGTCGTATAAATAGCTTTTGCCATTGTTCGGATACCTAGTGTTTCCAGTACATGCTGTTCCGGTTTGCCACGGGCATCATTCAGCATCTGATTGAATGAAGAAGCAATTTTATCCGGTGAGGATGTATCAAAACGATGTCCATATTTTTTGGCAAAAATCATAAATAAATCCAGCTTGGCTTCATCGGGTGTATCATGTACCCGATATGGAAGAGGGATATCTTTTTCATTTACTTTAATATTGCCAATAAACTGAGCAACATATTTATTAGCCAATAACATAAATTCTTCAATTAGCTGATGGGCTTGTTTACTTTCTTTGAGCGTAATACCAATTGGAACGCGTTGCTCATCCAGCACAAACCGAACCTCCTGTGATGAAAAATTAATAGCACCTTTTTTGAAACGATCGCTTCTTAGTTTCTGAGCAAGTTTATTGAACAAAAGAATTTCTTGCTGAAACTTTCCCTTGCCCGACTCAATGATTTCCTGTACATCTTCGTATGTAAAACGATGATCAGAATGAATAATAGTTCTACCTAGCCAGTAGGATTGAATATTCCCATCCGTTGTTAAGGTAAAAACCGCTGAAAAAGTGTACTTATCTTCATGTGGCCTTAAGGAACATAATTCATTGGATATCCGTTCGGGCAGCATGGGCAAAACTCTGTCCGGAAGATAAACAGATGTGGCTCTGGTATATGCTTCTTCATCCAGCATACTTCCTTCCGTAACAAAATGACTTACGTCAGCAATATGAACACCAATCTCATATAATCCATTATCGAGTTTCTGAAAAGAAAGTGCATCATCAAAATCTTTGGCATCAACCGGATCAATGGTGAAAGTGAGTATATCCCTAAAATCTCTTCTTTTATTTTCTTCATCTGTGGTGATCTTATCAGACAAACGTAAAGCATCTTCCATTACCGTATCTGAAAACTCGAGCGTAAATCCCGATTGCATAAGGATTTGTTTCATAGCTAGATCATTCTCTTGTTCGGCCTGAACGATTTCAATTACTTCTCCCTCAGGCTGTTTCATCTTTGCATCCCACTTCAATAAGCGTACAATAACTTTTTGATTATTCGTTGCTCCCTTCAAATATTCGGCCGGAATTTTAAAATCAGGGACGGGTCTGTCAGAATCAGCAATAAAAAATGCGTTCTTGGATCGATGATCGATTGTGCCGATGAATTCAATTTGTTTACGACGAATGACTTTTTGAATCACACCCTCTGTTTTGCCTGAACTTGTTTGCTTTATTATTTCTACTTCAACGGTATCACCATGTAGGGCATGATGCTGATTTTGAGGTCTCACAAGGATATCTTTCTGTAATGCTTCAACAATTACATAACCCATGCCGCTTCGGGTAATATCAATTACTCCTTTATGGATTCTTGCATTTATTTTATTATTCCTATTTGTCTGTTTTTTTCTTTTCAATGACTATAAATTATTAAAATCGAAATGTTTGAATAAAATGATTGATTTTGTCCATCAGGATATCTTCTTCATCAAATAGAATTTTGTGTTCAATTGGCAAAACATATAATGGTAATTTTTTAATATTTTCTTTAAACTTCAAAAGACGTACTGCATCTTTTTCAGTCGTTAGAATCATTGCATTGGATTTATCTAATTTTTCAAACCTGGCTTCAATATCCTCTATATCATCAATCGTAAATATATGATGATCGCTATAATTCAGTTGGTCATAACCATGAGATTGATTAGATAACAGATTCTTAATTGGAGTAATATTGGCAATACCTGAAACCAATAATACATCTGTCTCTTTGTCAAAATTTCTAATATTTTCTTTATCTAAGATGTGATAGGGGTTGCCGTAAGATATACATGAAAAAAATAAGAGCTGATCAGGTATACATTGAATTTCATCGATTATTGAAGTGCGATCCTTTTCACTTAAATCTGGAGGACATTTTGTTACAATTATTATATCAGCTCTTTTATATGAGCTTTTATCGTCTCTAAGATTTCCGGTAGGTAGATAAAAATCTCTGGTGAATAAATCTGAATAATCTGTAAGTAAAATGGAAAATCCGGGCTTTATAGTTCTGTGCTGAAAAGCATCATCTAACAGCAATACTTGAATATTGCTTACATCTTGTAATAATTGTGGGATTGCTGTAATCCTCTCTTCTCCCACTGCAACAGGAATATTAGGAAACTTTTGATAGAACTGCATGGGTTCATCTCCAATTTCCAAGGCAGTACTCTGATTATTAGCTAAAAAATAACCTTTTGTTTTTCTTTTATATCCTCTACTTAAAATAGCAAGCTTATATTTGGATATTAATCTTCTGACCAAAAATTCTATCATGGGGGATTTGCCTGTTCCCCCCACACTCAAATTTCCTACACATATTATCGGTAAATTGAATGAAGTGGATCTGATCCACCCTTTATCATACATGATGTTTCTGCAGCGGACAATAATTCCATATATGATTGCAACCGGCAATAAAACCAGCCTGAAGGATTGTAAAAAAAAATTACCCAAATTCATATATGCGATCCGGTGTGATACAAAAGCTTAAAGGTATGTCAAATTTATCAGTATCATCAATCCTTTCAACTGGTGGAAAAAAAGAAATACCGACTTTAATTACATCTTTGCGGCATCTGGCAAGAAAACGATCATAGCAGCCTTTTCCATAACCTACTCTGTTTCCTTTATTATCAAATGCAAGTAGCGGAACCAAAACAAAGTCAATTAATTTTTCGTCTATTTGGTGCTGTTCTAATGGTTCTTCTATCCCCCATTCATTCTTTTTCAATGGTGTATTTTCTTTATATATAACTGAAATCATATCGTCTTGCTTCATAACAGGAACTGCTTGAATTAAATCGACAGAATTCTTTTTAATTGTGTCAATCATTTTATCAACGGGTATTTCATATTGTTCTTTTACGGCTAGATAATGATGCAATACTTTAATGTTTGCAAGATTTAAGTTATTGAATTGAAGCAATAAGGATTTTTGTAATTCAAATCTTTTATCTTCTGGTAATGAAGAGCGGAGTTGCTTATATTTTATCCTGATTTCTTTCTTATTCATACCGCAGTATTAATAAAAATTGAAAAAACAGTTGTTCCATAATGCCGCTCGTTTTTGTAATAAGGATGGTTTTTATAAGTATTCCTGGGAGTATGTTCAAGGATAAACCAACCATTTAGATTTAGTAGTTGATGCTCAAAGATCAATTCAGGAATCTGATCAATTTCTGTAAGTGCATAAGGTGGACCTGCAAAGATAAAATCATATTTTTCTGAACATTGTTTAATAAACTTAAAAACATCCATTTTGAAAAGCCGAATATCGATATTAAGAATGCCTGCTGTAGATTTAATAAATGCTGACATTTGATGATCTTTTTCTACAATTGTAAGATCTGTCGCACCCCTGCTGGCCAGTTCAAAACTTATACTGCCCGTTCCTCCAAAAAGATCCAGTGTTTTTTTATCAGATAAACCAAAGTGATTCTCTAAAATATTGAATAGCCCTGTCTTAGCTACATCTGTAGTAGGTCGGGTATATGGCATTTTTGCCGGTGGCTTTATGATCCTCCCCCCTAATGTTCCGCTTATGATACGCATGATAATATTCGTTCAATATGAACTAATGTGAGATGACTTAGTTCAATATCACTTATAGGAAATTGATATTGGAAAGTATCAGTTGACTTCCCTCTTTCAAAATACTGGTCCAGTAACTGGAACAATGAAGATTTGATGTCTATAAAACCCTCAGGATATAAAATTACTTGCTCAGGGGTATAACCAAATAATTTTACAATCCTCAATAATTCCCACAATAGATCATTAGGACTGCTCAAAAGATATGATTTAGCAATCAGTATTTTTTCATTCTGAGCAACACTGATATGGATATGTTTAAAGAAGAAGATTAATCGAATTGATAATCGCTCTGAATTATGAACATTGTTTATAAAATGAATGGATTGTATGGAATGCCAATTGATATTTGGGAATCTTTGATTTATATAATTAAAACTATTTTTACTAACGCTATGAAGAAAAATAATATCATTTTGAGTTGAAATATCTGTCAATACTTCTTCATTATGATCATATCCATTGGTTATATCCCAAATAACTTTTTTATTATTTGTTATATCAAAAATGTTCGGAATAGTCTGATAACGGGCCGAATAGTTAAGTATTTTAAATGATATAATTTGATTTTCAGGACCTAATTCCTTTTCAAGGATTGTGCTGATGTCTTCATCTTTTTCAAAATCCCAAACTTTCAGACAATATATCTTTTTTTTACTATTACTATATAAGATGTAGCCAAAAGTATTAGCATCAAGCAGGCATAGTAAAGAATCTGCCTGCAGATAAATATCTGTTTCTAATGCTTCTATATGTAGATTATGGTTCAATGAAAAAAAATGACTTTGCAATAATAACAATAATTTTGCCATCATAAAAGGCAGATTTACAGATGTTCAAAACCGATAAGATATATGCAGAAATTCTCCGCATCTCCCTGCCAATCAGCCTTGCTTTAGTAATTCCTTTTTTAAACCTTGCTATAAACAATTATTTTTTTGGTCGTTTAGGTGAACTTGAGTTAGGCACTGCAGGTATTACTGGCGTATATTATCTGTTATTTGCTATGTTGGGAAATGGCCTTGCCAGTGCAGTTCAAACAATAATAGCCCGCCGCTCAGGTGAAAATAATAAAGAGGCCATAGGTATCACTTTTACAAATGGCTTCTTTATTACGCTTGGGTTTTCTGTGCTATATATGCTTTTCTCTTTTTTATGCACTCCCCTGTTTTTATCCTGGGTTTTACACGATGAAAAAGTACAAACCCTGACTACTAAATATATCTACATTAGAATATGGGGTTTGCCGTTTTTATATGTTTTTCAGCTTATTAACGCATTTTTAATGGGTACTGGTAATACCCGTTTTTTAATGTATGGTACGATTGTTCAAGCTGGACTGAATATATTACTAGACTATGGATTTATTTTCGGCAAGATGGGCTTCCCTTCCTTAGGCTTCAATGGAGCGGCTGTAGCTTCAGTATTGTCTGAAATGGCTGGAATGTTGGTTGTTTTATGTATTCTTTTCAAAAAAAAATATGTCTTTCAATTTTATTTATGGAATTCATTTCAGATACACAAAAATTCTTTTAAAAAAATCATTAAAACTTCGCTTCCTTTAAAAGGGCAATATGCTATCAGTTTAACAAGTTGGTTATTTTTTTATCTTCTTATAGAACATACAGGAACACAGGCAATGGCTATATCCAATCTGATGCGTAACCTTTTCAGCTTTACTGGTATAATTGTTTGGGCTTTTGCTTCTACTACTAATACAATTGTTAGTAATTACATTGGTCAGGATAAACAGGATAAAGTGATAGAAGTCGTTAAAAATATCGCTTTTTTGAGCTTTAGTTTTGTATTTGTCTTCTTTATTATTATTAATTTCTTTTCTGCTTCTTTGCTAACTTATTTTGGTCACGATCCGTCATTTATTCAAAGTGGTATTCCAGTGATTCGGATCGTTAGTTGTGCGATTCTTCTTCAAAGTATTTCAGTGATTTGGCTTAATGCTGTTACTGGTACGGGTAGAACAAGCATCAATCTTTTGATAGAATTATTGGCAATAATATTTTATGGCATCTACATCTATTTAGTTATAGAAGTATTAAAATGGAGTCTAGTATGGGCCTGGGCCTCAGAAATAATATATTGGTCTGTAATCTTTGTATGCTCATACTTATTTATGAAATCATACAGATGGAAAAACCATACATTATAATATAAATGTAGTCTTATTTTTTGATCAGCTTAATCGCTCCATTATTCACATAAAAGAAATATACACCTGAAGGATATGAGCTAAAATCAACTATTGTCTTTTCATTTTGGAGTATACCCGACTTTATTTGCTGACCAAAAATATTGACGATTCGATAAGGAACAGGTTTATTAATGCTCTTATGATCTACAATAAGGTCTTTATTGACAGGATTTGGATATACTTTGATTTTTGAAATTTGGTTGTTGTCAATATCCCCTACACCGGTTGCGTTTCTTGATTTATTGAAGATGTTAATATCATCAATATAAATATTATTTCCCCAATTGGTTGTATTCTTAAATGCAATCTGAATTTGATCTGGTCCAGAATTGTCATAGAATCCGATAAAGACAGAATCTTTTCGCCACTGTGAGCTTGAGGGAATAAAATAAGAAGTTACTTCCACATCACCGGTTGTAACGAGGCTAAGGCCTGATTTTTTATATTTTGATGTATAGCTGGTGCCACAATCTGTTGTTACTAATATTTCTAAAGTATCTGTAGGATCAAAAACGATCGTTGATGGTTGTGAGTAGGTGGCTGCAGCAATCTGGAATGTCATGAAGATGGAGTCTTTTCCCTTGGCTGGTATAGAAGGTGAAATTATCCAGTCACTTAAGTCATAATCTTCAGAATTAAAATTGTCAAAAAACATAGACGCCTTGCCTGTTTTTGCTGCTTTTGTCGATCTTTCCCAGGAAAAATCTAAATCAGGATTTAGCAAACGCCAATTGCTAGAAGGGAAAGTGGCTGATTCAAAACCCTCCGTTAAAGGTAGTGTTAATACTAAAGGATAAATTATACCGGCTGAATAATAAGCGTTATTCACACTATTCTGATCTGCTAAACCATTAACAAGCGTAATTTCTATGGTCAGATTATTATTGGCCCCGTTATTCAGTAAAATAGGATTTAAATTAATAGATGTTTCGGCACCAGGGTTTAAAGCTCCAGACCAATCAGTTATAATGGACGTGCCGTCATTGATCTTGGCCTCAATTCTCATTGAATTTACAGCTGCCGTTCCAAGATTCCGTACTCGGATGTTTGGCTGATAATTATTGCTGCAAGTATATAAAAAAGATGAGTTTATACTATTTAGTGCGTTTGTTAAGCCGGAAAGACGTACATCTCTCTCAAAATTTTGTGGTGGCAAACAACCATTTGCGTTTGCTAAATTTTGCATCCAGCTCACATAAAATAGGGTCGATTCCATTCTGGCATATTGCTGTGGTGTATACATTACCATGGACTTATCATCTACATAATCCATGTAATTCATCCACATAATACCCGGACTTGTTTTTGTACAATTATCAGTAAAAGGAAAGACTGGGGTACCATAATTACAAGCTTCTTGTTCAGGAGTATCGCTGATGCCATCATCATCAGTACAAACATCAGACCCATCACAATTAGAAGGCCCCCAAATATGTTCAAGATTAAAAAAATGTCCGATTTCATGAACCGCAGTCCTTCCAAGATTAAAGGGTGCCAATGCCGTTCCAGTTTTGTGACCAAAACATAGGTAGTGATTTACAAATCCTCTTTCGTTTAGTGGTATTACATTTAAGGGGATAGCGGGTGTATATGAATAACCAAGATAGCCAGGATCTTCCGTAAGAAAATCATCATCTCCAACCCAGATATTCAAATATTGGGTAGGAT